>JAGWRH010000303.1 GCA_028876695.1 Acidobacteriota bacterium
CCGAGACCGCCGCGCGCAACATCTCATCGTTCCCATGGACGGTGGCGAAAGTGGCGTGCCGGCGCTGAAGTTGTTTCACAGCCTTTTTCACGGTCTCCGGCACGTCGAAGAATTTCAGATCGACGAAGATCTTTTTTTGCCTTTGATTGAGCCATTCGACCAGCTCGAAATATCCGCCGGCCATGAATAATTGCAGGCCGAGTTTGTAGAAATGGACGGAATCGCCGAGGCGTTCGACCAGGGCCCTTGCTTCGTCGGAAGTTGCGACATCCAGAGCGAGAATCAGTCGTTCTCGCCGCGGAATATTTTTCTGAGAGAGAAATTCCTTAGCCGCTTGATTCATGTCCTCGGTTTACGGCCGGCAGCGCCGGGCGATCAAAAATCGTGCGATCGGTGAAGCAGCTACGCTCACGCACGGATGAATTTGCGCGGCGGCTAATCGCGAATCACCGGGTAACCGCATTCGGTCCAGGCACGCCAGCCGCCATCCATGGAAATCACGTTGCGATAGCCCATTTTTTGAAGGCTTTCGGCGGCAAGCGCCGAGCGGTAGCCGCCGCCGCAATAGAGCACGATGGTATCGTCCTTGTTCGGGACGGTTTGTTCGATATCGCGCTCGATGTGCCCGCGGCAGAGATGAATCGCGCCCGGCAGGTGGCCGCGCGCCCATTCCGAATCCTCGCGCGTATCGATCAGCTTGAATTTCTCGCGGCCGTCGAGGCGCCGCTTGGTGGCGTGATGATCTTCTTCCTTGATGTGTTTCTTGGCGTCGTTGACGAGCTTCAGGAATCCGGCGGAGTGCCCCATGGCTCACCTCGTCGTGCAACCGGGCGTTCCGGCGAAGAAATGTACCATAGCTGGTTATTGGACCGTCACTTCATGTCGCGCCAGTTTGGTCCAGTCTTCGTTTCCACCCGCAGCGGCACGCGGAATTTGCGCGCGCCTTCCATCACTTCCTTCACCAGGGGGCGAAGCCGCGCGAGTTCGGATTCGGGCGCCTCGAAGAGCAACTCGTCGTGGACCTGCAGGATCATGCGGGATTTGAAATCGGGCGCCAGCCGCCGGTCGAGTTCAATCATTGCCAGCTTGATCAGGTCGGCCGCGGCGCCCTGCATGGGCGTATTCATGGCGGTGCGCTCGGCGAAATTGCGCAGGTTCGGCTGCGGGGAGTTGATTTCCGGGATCGGACGCACGCGCCCAAAGATCGTTTTCGTTTGACCGCTTCCGCGCGTTTCGGCAATCTGCGCATCCAGAAACTTTTTCACGCCGCTGTAGCGCTCGAAATACGCGGCGATGAATTTGGAAGCCTCTTTCGTTTCGATGCCAAGCTGCTGCGCCAGCCCAAACGCCGAGAGCCCGTAGATCACGCCGAAGTTGATCACCTTTGCGATGCGCCGGTGATCGGGCGTCTGCGCCAGCGGGCCGACGCCGAAAACCTCCTGCGCCGTCCGCGAGTGAATATCCTCGCCACGCCGGAAGGCGTCCACCAGCACCGGATCTTCGGAAAGATGGGCCAGGATGCGCAGCTCGATCTGCGAATAATCCGCGGAAAGCAGGCAGTGCCCGGGCCGCGCGATAAAGGCGGCGCGAATTTCGCGTCCGAGCTCGGTGCGCACGGGAATATTCTGCAAATTGGGATTCGAGGAACTGAGGCGGCCGGTGGCCGTGCCGGTCTGGCTGAAACGCGTGTGCAGGCGGCCGGTGGATGCGTGAGTCAACTTCGGCAGCGCGTCGGCGTAAGTGGATTTCAGCTTCGCCAGCTCGCGATACTCGAGCACTTTTTTCGGCAAGTCGTGAATCAACGCGAGTTCGTCGAGCACTTCCGCGGCCGTGGATCGCGCTTTCGCGCGCGTGCGACGCGGCAACTGCAGATTCAGCCGGTCGAAGAGCACCTCGGCCAGCTGTTGCGGGGAGTTGATCTTGAACTCGAAGCCGGCCAGCTCGTGAATCTCTTGTTCGAGCCGCGCGATTTCCTGCTGCGCTTTTTCGGAGATCAACGCGAGTTCGTTGCGGTCCACCAGCACGCCCGCCGCTTCCATGCGGGCCAGGACGGCCGCGAGCGGCCGGTCGATTTGCTCGTAAAGATCAAGCAGCCCCTGCTTTTCCACTTCTTCGCGAAGGATCGGCGCGAGGCGCAGCAGAAAATCCGCGCGCTCGCCGGGCGCGCCGGAAAGCGTGCGATTGAGGTGACGCAGCACGACTTCGGCAAAGGCGTGGTTTGCAGTTGTGGGGCGCAGCAGATACGAGTAGAGAATCGTCGCGTGTTGCACGCCCGCGACGCCATCCACGTTGCTCTGCGGATCCGGCGAAGCCAGCAGATCGACGAGCTTTGGATCGTGCACGATCTTCGGCCGCTTGGAATCGGCCAGCCAATCGCGCAGGGCAACGAGCGCGGTGTTCCGGTCGTCGTTTGCGGCCGTGCGCGCCGAATGCGGCTGCGCTGAAATCTCCACGCTCAGCACGCGCGTTCCGAAGCCCTCTTCCTCCGGGTCCTCGGAATCGAGCGACAGCCACAGCGCGGCCCCGCGCTCCCGCGGCAGCGCGTCCACGAATTGTCGCAGCGCGGCGGGCGAATCGAGCGGCGCGTAATCGGTGGCGCTCGTGTCCGCCACGGGAGCGATATCTTTTAGGAGCGAAGTGAAGCCGAGCTCGGCATAGAGTTCGCGCAGCGCGGCCAGATCCGGCGGATCGATTTGCAGGGTGGTCAGATCGAGCGTGACTGGCGCGTCGGTGGGAATTCTGGCAAGCTCCTTGCTGAGCCGCACGTACTGGGCATTCTTCTCGAGCGCTTCGCGATAGGCGGTCCGTTTCACTTCCGCGGCCCGCGCGATGGCATTTTCCGCGCTGCCGAATTCCTGGATCAGCAGCCGCGCGCCCACCTCGCCGATTCCGGCTTTCCGCCGCTCGCCGGGAGCCGGTTTCTCGTTAGGGTCGCGCGCGCCCGGGATGTTGTCGATGGAATCGCCCATCAGCGCCATAACGTCCGGCACCTTTTCGGGCGGCACGCCCATCAACTCCTCGACTTTCTTTTCGTCGATCAGCAGGTCGCCTTTGGAAGGGTTCAGAATCCGCACGCATCCGCCGACGAGCTGCATCAGGTCTTTGTCACTGGTGACGATGATGACGTCGAGGTCCTCGCACTCCGCCTGGCGCGCGAGAGAGGCGATTACATCGTCCGCTTCGTATCCGGGACATTCCAGAATGGGCAGCCGCATCGCTTCGCAGTAGCGGCGCACGAAGGGCACCTGCACGGAGAGGTCTTGCGGCATCGGCGGGCGCTGCGCTTTGTATTGCGCGAACAATTTGTCGCGAAAGGTCGGCGCGGACACGTCGAAGACAACGCCGAGGTAGTCCGGGCGCAGGTCTTTGCTGTTGAACAAGCGCCGCATCATCGTGGCGAAAAGGTAGGGGACCTTGGTCGGAATGCCGGAGGATGTCTGCAGCCGGTCCATCGGCGCGTAGAAAGCGCGGAAGATGTAACCCATGGCATCGACGAGAAACAGCCGTTTGCGAGCGCGGCCGGACGCCGTCTTCCCGGGTGCGGATGCGCTCTTCGGCTGCGTTTTGGGCTGCGCGACAGCGATTTCTTCCGCGCCATTATGCACAGCCGTATCCCCGCGCGGCGCCGACTTTGCAGCACGAGTTTTCGACGCTTGTTTCATGCCAGGATGAATGCTGAAATTTCAGTATAGCAAATGGCAGCAGCGCCCGCGGCGTGCCTGGCGCCGTTCCAGCTCCCGCCGAAAGTCAAATCGGAACCGTGTCGCGTGTTAGCGGGGGAAATGGCGGCCGAG
The DNA here is from genome assembly GCA_028876695.1 of Acidobacteriota bacterium. Classification (GTDB taxonomy): domain Bacteria; phylum Acidobacteriota; class Terriglobia; order Acidiferrales; family UBA7541; genus Palsa-295. The sequence continues at coordinate 3,795 of JAGWRH010000303.1, forward strand.
AAAGCCGTTGATGCCGTGCCCGGGTTCCGAGCCCCAGGTCCAATACAGCCCGAGATACGCGTAATTTTCGCTCATGCCGGCAAGGGAATGGCCATAGCAAAACAGCAGCTGGAAGCCGGGATTGCGAAAATAGTAGTAGCCGCCGGTGTCGATCATTGTGGTGGCGCGAATTTGAGCCGTGGCGTTGCCTTCGGCCCCATGATGAAACACCTCCGTGCCTAACGTCAGTTTCTTCCCGATATCGCGTTGTACGAGCCATCCTTCGTAAGGGAAATTGTTGTATTGCGCCTGCGGATTGATCTCGTAGCCGCCGCCGCCGTAAGTGGTCCAGTGTCCCCAGCTTTTCTGCAGCCACACTGGAAGCTTGAACCACGGCGTACCGACGCCGAGCCCTTTTGAGTAGCTTCCCGTGGGAATCTCCATCATCGTGAAAGTACCGACCATGGGGCGATATTTTGTTTCTTTCAGCCATTCGAATTTCGCGCCCAATTCGGTATCTGCGATGCCGTAGGCGCTGGGGCCCGCTCCGCCGGGAAGATAAGCTGGGTTATTGGAGGGGATGATGGCGCCCATTGGAAAAACCACGTGAATTTGCAGCCGCGGCGCTGCGCCCCAGTTAAACTCAGCTGCCGGTCCCACGGGATCGTTTTCAACCGGCGTACCATCGTCCGCGCCGAAAATGTAGAACTCGTAATGACGGAAATCGACGGGCTGGGGATCGTCGGTCTGAAACGGCGGACCGGCAAAAAGCGGTCTCGCGCAAGCCAGGAGCACCAGCACGAGCAGTGCGGCAGCATGACGTGTCATCATTAACCCTCGAAAAGATCTCCAAACAATTCCTGGACGCGCTTTTTCGCGATGCGCAGGGCCTCGCG
>JAGWRH010000304.1 GCA_028876695.1 Acidobacteriota bacterium
AACGCCGTTCATGTCCGCCGTCGCCGTTCCGTCGCTCAGGAAAAATACTTTGAAATCGCGAACGGCCGCTTCGCGCGCCGTCGTTTCGCAACACACATTCGTCGCTACGCCGCTGATGATCAGCGTATCTATACCCCGGCTGCGCAGGATCAGCTCCAAATCCGTCCCGTAAAACGCGCCGAAGCGCGGCTTGTCGATCAAAATGTCGCGCGGATCGATCTCCAGCCCGCTGTGTAGCGCTGCCGAGCGAGAACCCTTGTGGAGAATTCCACTGGCGGCGGGCGGGCTGAATTGCGCCATCACGCCGAGATTCGATCCGTCCGGACGCGTCACGATACTCGCGTGAATCACCAGAATTCCCGCGTCGCGGCACTTTTTCGCCAGCCTGTTGATTCGCGGCAGAATCGTAAGTCCGTCCGGCGCCGCAATCGGCGACCCCTCAACGAAGCAGTTCTGCATGTCAACATTGAGCAGCGCAGTCCGCTCGGGCACCACCGCAAAATCCACCATGGCTCCCTCCCGCAGAGGAAACGCTCTGCACACTCAAGGCCTGGCCGAATAAATCGCTACTTGCTTATCTATCACTTGCAGAGTCGAGTTGTCACTCCCGAGTGCAACCGGGGCCCCCTGGCGCGCGATCTTCCTCGCGCTGCGGCGGAGAAGCGAGGGGCCTGCTGATTACGAGGTTCGGCGAACGCAATGGAAACCGCCATCTAAACCACCGCCGCCTGCCTCGCCATCACCGACTTCACCGCCTGCACAATCTTATCTTCGCTCGGCAGGACGAACTTCTCCATCGGCTCGCTGTACGGCACTGACGCGTCCAGCGCCGTCACCATTTTCACCGGCGCCTTCAAATATTCGAATCCGCGCTCGGCCACTTCTCCGGCTATCACCGCCGCGGCTGACGCGTGCCTCGGCGCCTGATCGACCAGCACCAGCCGCCCCGTCTTCTTCACCGACTCCACAATCGTGTCCACGTCCAGCGGCGCGAGCGTCCGCGGATCGACCACCTCCGCGCTGATTCCTTCCTTCGCCAGTTGCTCCGCCGCGGCCAGCGACTTCTTCACCATCCACGCCGTGGCCACAATGGTTACGTCCGTCCCCTGGCGCTTCACGTCCGCTACGCCAAACGGCACGATGTGCTCGCCTTCCGGCACCGGTCCCTTGTCGATCGTCAGCATATAGTGGTGCAGATAAACCACCGGATTGTCATCGCGAATCGCCGCGCGCATCAGCCCCATCGCATCCGCGGAAGTCGAAGGCACCGCCACCTTCAGGCCCGGAATGCCCATCATCGCGTGATAGATGCAGTTGGAATGCTGCCCTGCCCACCCCGCAGCGAACCCGAATCCAGCTTTGAACACGCACGGCACTTTCACCTGCCCGCCGGACATGTACCGCAGCCGCGGCGCTTCATTGACCACTTCGTCAAACGCCACCAGCATGAATTCCGCCATGTACAGCTCGACGATCGGCCGCAGCCCGTTCATCGCCGCGCCAATCGCCACGCCCAGCTCCGCCGTTTCCGAAATCGGCGTGATCCGCACGCGATCTTTCCCGAACTTGCGCACGAATGGATCGCGGTCCGTCATGGCCATGTTCTGGCCATAGAACACTACGCTCGGGTCCCGCTGCATCTCTTCCGTGATCGCCACGGCAATCGCTTCCGCGAACATCATTTCGCGCGCCATACTGGCCTCCCTCTGCCGGTCCGTCGCAAATTCGTTTCAGGTCGTCTCACGCGTACACGTTATTCAGTGCATCCTCAGGCGCCGGCATCGGGCTCTCCAGCGCAAACTTCACCACTTCGTCCATCTCCGTGCGAACGAAGTCTTCGATCTTCTTCGCCTCCGCTTCGTTCAACACCCCTGTGCTGATCAGGTGCGCCCGAAACTTCTTGATCGGATCGTTATCCTTCGCCGCCTGAAACTCCGCCTTGTTGCCATAGACCTCGATCGCCTCGTGCTCCTGGAACTGCGTCGGCACCGGCGGGACGGTAATCGCGTTCCCGTGCGGGCTGAAGCGGTAGAACTTCGATTCGACCAGCGTCGGCCCGTTTCCGGCGCGCGCTCGCTCCGCCGCCTCGCTCACCACGTCATAAACTTTCAGCGGATCGGTGCCGTCCACGGTGACGCCCGGAATGCTGAACGCCTTCGCCTTCTGCGACAGCGGATCGCCGGCGATCGCGTTCGCGTCTTCCAGCTTGATGTGCGTATAGGCCTGGTATTCGTTGTTCTCCAGCACGAACACCACCGGCAGCTTCCACACCGCCGCCATATTCAGCGTCTCGTAGAAAGCGCCCTGCTTCGAGGAACCGTCGCCGAAAAATGAATAAACAACTTGCCCGGTCTTTTTCACCTGCGCCGCGTACGCCGCCCCCGCTGCGTGCGCGATGCCTTGCCCGATAATTCCCGAAGCGGTGGGGAGGTGGTGCGCCGGATCGGCCAGATGCATCGACCCTCCAAAGCCCTTGCAGACGCCCGTCTTGCGCTGATAAATCTCCGCCATCACCGCCTTCGCGGACGTGCCGAGCACCAGCGGGTATCCGTGGCAGCGATAGCTCGGCATCACCAGGTCGTTCTCGTGCCTCGTGGCCAGCGATCCCACAATGCTCGCCTCCGCGCCATCGCCCAAATGCGCGTGCCCGCGAATCACGCCCGGATGTTCCACGAACGTCCGCTTAACGCGTTCTTCAAAATCGCGGATGCGGCACATCTGCGTGTACATCCATTTCAATTTTTCGTTGCTCAGCGCACTGCTCGCTCCCATATCGTCCCTCCGCTCATTCCTCGCCAACTTCTCGCCTTGCGTTGCACTTTTTCGCATCAGGTCAGTTTGAGTTTTCTTGATCGTGACACAAGCGGTCAAAACTCAAACTCACCCCGCACGGCGCATTCCGATGTCGCGTAGCTGCCGGCCAGGATCCCCTACGCCGCCGGTACCTTATCTCCCGGCTGGCCTAAATACGCCAGCAAACCGCCCACTTCCACTTCGGTCGGCTCCGCCACCACGATCTTCAAAAGCACTCCATCCACGGGCGCATCGAGCTCGTAGTTGATCTTTTCCGTCTCCAGTTCGACCAGTCCTTCGCCCTGTTTCACCGGTTCGCCTTCATGTTTCAGCCAGCGCACCAGATTCACTTTAGTCGTGTTCATTCCGCCGGTTTTCGGTACTAAGAGGTTCGTAACGATGGCAGGTTCCTTCCTCGCCTGTAAGTTATTGTAGCGCCGCCGTGCTGGCGGCTATGTTGGCTGATTCTGTCCGCCAATTCACCAGGACGCAGATCATTTTGCCCGATCGCACGGAAGAATTGCGACCCAGCCGCCGCCTCGTCTGCAATGTCGAACTTTCTTAGCTTAATAAACGGCGCCTGTCAACGCCGGCCGTGCACTCGCCCGCGTTCGCGCTGGATTGATGCGTCGGCCGATAGCTCTGGCATTCGGTAGAAAATGCGCCTTCGCGCCCGCAAATTTGAGTACAATCTCGCCTTCCGGTCACGCGGGTGGGCGCGCACGTTTGTGTTCTGGAGGCATGCCGATGCTATCTCGTCCGACGGCCTTACCTTGGGCGTTCCTGGCAATTACTTCTGCACTCGGACTGATCATGCTCGGCCGGCCCGCTATTGTCCGTGCCCAGCAGCACCCGCGCACCGGCCCTCCCATCGACCAGCCTCCCGCGCTCCACGTGCCTCCAGTCAATGCCATGGCCGTCGCGCCGGATCAGCTTACCAATCGCTGCCCGGATACGATCGCTCCCGCTCCCGCAAACGCGCCCTCCTGGACTGGCTGGAGCCCCTCTCCCGACAACTGGCGCTTTCAGCCTGAAAAAGACGCCGGCATTCCCGCATCGCGCGTCGCCAATCTGAAGCTCAAGTGGGCGTTCGGTATTCCCAACGTGAATATCGTCCGCTCGCAACCCGCGATCTACCGCGGGCGCGTTTATGTCGGCGCAAACGACGGCACGGTCTATTCGCTCGACGCGAAAACCGGTTGCACCTTCTGGGCTACAAAAGCCTCCAAAGCAGTGCGTTCAGGCCTCGCCGTAGGCAAAGCAGGCGAAGCTGAAGCCATATTCTTTGGCGATTCAGGCGGCGATCTATACGCCTTGGACGCCGAATCTGGCAAGTTCCTCTGGTCGGCCCACCCCGAGGATCACCCTTCGGCCACCATCACCGGCACGCCCACGTACTCTAACGGCCGCCTCTATGTCCCTATGTCCTCCGGCGAAGAGCAGGCACGCCGCCGTCCCGGCTACGAATGCTGCACCTTCCGCGGCAGCGTAACCGCTCTTGATGCTGCCACCGGCAAAATAATTTGGAAAACGTACATGGCTCCTGCAACTCCTTCGCCTCAAGGCAAGGCTCCGAACGGAACCGCGATCCTGGGTCCGTCCGGCATGGCCATCTGGTCCTCGCCGACTCTCGACCTCACCAAGCACCGCCTATATGTCGGTACGGGAGATAATTACGCCCCGCCACCGACTCCCACCGCGGATGCCGTTGTCGCGCTCGATTTGAATTCCGGCAAAATCCTTTGGCAAACGCAATTCACCAAACCCAAAATGGACGAAATCGTTTGCGGAGCGCCCGTTCGCCCGGGATGCCAGCCTCCAGACGTGCCCGAATTCGACCTCGGTGCCTCGCCGATTCTGGTGAAGCTCCGCAACGGCAAGCGTGTCCTGATCCTTGGCCAAAAAACTGGGATGGTCTATGCCGTTGATCCGGATCGCGATGGCAAGCTGCTCTGGTTTCAACGCGCTGGCGAAGGCGGCCTGCTCGGCGGCGTACAGTGGGGCATGGCCACCAACGGCCAACGCGTCTTCGTCGCCGTCTCCGATCTCGCGTTTCAAGGTCGCGGCCTCGATCCCACCAAAGGCGGCGGCATATCCGCCTACCAGTTAAGTGACGGTAAGCTGCTCTGGCACACTCCGCCGCCCGGTTGCGGCGATCGCCGTCCGTGCAGTCCCGCGCAATCCCAAGCCGTAAGCGCCATTCCCGGCGCGGTCTTTTCCGGCTCAATCGACGGCCATCTCCGCGCCTATGCCGGCTCCGATGGAAAGATAATCTGGGACTTCGATACCGC
>JAGWRH010000305.1 GCA_028876695.1 Acidobacteriota bacterium
TCGATCGCGACGTCACGCGGCTGCGCGAAGCGCTCGTCGATCTCTACGATCTCGCGATTGGCGGGACGGCGGTCGGCACCGGACTCAACGCGCATCCCGAATTTGCCGAACGCGCCGCGAAGAAAATCGCGGAACTCACCGGCATGCCGTTCCGCTCGCATCCCAACAAGTTCGCTGCGCTTTCCGCGCACGACGAAATCGTCTTCGCCAGCGGCGCGCTAAAAACTCTCGCGGCGTCGCTGATGAAAATCGCCAACGACATTCGCTGGCTGGCGTCCGGCCCGCGCGCCGGACTGGCCGAATTGTCACTTCCGGAAAATGAGCCCGGCTCGTCGATCATGCCGGGCAAAGTGAATCCCACGCAGTCGGAGGCCATGACCATGGTCGCCGTTCAAGTGCTCGGCAACGACGCGGCCATCGGCTTCGCCGGCTCGCAGGGAAATTTCGAGCTCAACGTCTTCAAGCCGGTGATGATCTACAATTTTCTCCATTCCGTCCGCCTGCTCTCGGACGCCTGCCGCTCGTTCACCGATCATTGCGTGAAGGGCATGGAAGTGAACCGCAAGCGCATCGAGGAGTACGTCAGGAACACGCTGATGCTCGTCACCGCGCTCGCGCCCAAGATTGGCTACGACAAAGCCGCGGAAATCGCCAAACTGGCGCATCACCACGACATCAGCTTGCGCGACGCTAATCGCAAGCTCGGCTACCTGAAAGACGAGGAATTCGACGCCGTGGTGCGCGCGGAAAAAATGACCAAGCCGGGCAATGTCTCCTGACCCGTGATCGACCGGGCTAGTTGCGAATCGCTTGCGCCACGGGCGGACCGGCGGGCGCGGGAGGCGGGGTCTTGCCCGCGCGGATCGCGTCCGCGATCTGTTGCGCCCGCTTCTTGCTGATCGAGCAGCTTGAGTCCGCGATGCGGCACTGCGCGATCGTCATGCCGCATCCGCAGGTGCAATGCTCGGAATTCATCTGCTTGAGCGCCGCCTTCTTTTGCGCCGGCGCCAAGCCGTCGAGGTTCACGCCTGGAACGCTGGTCGCCAGCGCCGCGTTCTTCAGGAAAATCTGCCCGGTGTCCTCAAACGTTTCGATCTTCGCGTGCACCGGCATGCCCAGCAAGGCGCGGATTTCGTCGGTGTACATGTCCATGGGAAAGAGTCCGACGTGCTTTTGCACCACGCGCCCTTGCGGGTCCACCACGAACGACGTCGGCAGCGCGGGAATTCCGCCGTACTCTTCGGAGAGCGCGTCGCTGCCCATCACCACCGGATAGTTCATTCCGACTTTGTCCGCGAAATCCTTCACGCCGTCGGGCGGCCCATCGTCCATTGACACGCCGATGATCTCCAGCTTGTCCTTAAAATCCTTCTGCAGCTCCATCAGTTCCGGAATTTCTTCCTGGCACGGAGGGCACCACGTCGCCCAGAAGTTCACGATCACCACTTTGCCGCGAAGAGCGGCGGTCGAGACAATCTGCCCGGCGAGGTCGTTGACCAGGAACGGAGGAACCGGCTGCGCGTTGCTCGCGAATTCGAGGACTTCTTCGTCCTTGGAGTCGCCGGATTTCGGATTGGCAGCCGCGGCCGGGCGCGCCGCCGAATGCGCGGCAAGCTTCGCAAGCGGCTTGGCAGCCGAGACGCGAAGGCCGCGCGCCGCCTCGATGGCGATGGCCATGCATGCCAGCGCGCAGGTGACCAGCAGGACGATCAGTGCCGATTTCTTCATGCTTTTGGCCGCCTCATAGATTATGCGGCAGACCCGCGCGCGAAACAACCGGTCGCGCATAAGCGGCAACATACACGCGGCGACTGGCGCTGCCCAGCGAATGAAATGGTACTAAGGCGCATCAACTGCCGGACAAGCGGTACGCGGCCTTTGGGGGCTCCTGATTCCAAGCAGGAGCCCCTCCGTAACTTTCGTGCTTGTGCGGTTTACGGCGAAACGAAACAGCAGATGCTGTGCGCACTCATTCAGTTTTGCGAAGTCGCGCTATTCCATCTGCCATCGGCCAAATCAGCAGGAGCCAAACTTCTCTAGCAGAGGCTGGAGTCGAAGCATCAGGGAGCGCTGTAGGAGGACCGGATAAAGATGAAGGACGACACCCGGCAACAGCATTAACAGCGCGCCCTGCCACGGATGCATGCTGAAAAGTGCGAGGACGGCCAACAGCGCGTGGATGGCAAAGCAGATTCCGTGGGAGACAGCACTGGATCGCACCGACTGTTCGAACCAAACTAAGCCACCCTTGCTGCCGGAGAATCCCCGCAAAGGTTCGACTACACGGCGATTCCATCCGGAGACATCGAGCAGCCAACCGAAAATTCCGACTCCCAGGATGTGGTGGAGTGTGCGCTCGCCCGGGGGCACAAAGAACCATTGACGAGGCACACGTCGTACAAGGGAGATGGGCACTGCCGGCACCAGGGCGCATGTTGCCCAGGCCACCGCCAACGCACACCACGGATTGCTCGGCCCGGCGATGAACCAGCACAAAGCTGCGTTCGCGGCCATGAACAGCAGAACGAGTCGGTACCAGACGCTCTGACAAACTTCGAAGGGATTTGCTTCCGGTGACGATTCAGCGCTCACAAGACTTTTTCCCGGTGATAAACCAGTCCGGCAGAGAGCAGTTTCTGAAGTTTTCTTGCCGGTGACCGTGATCCATCCTTTGGCGGGTTGCGTCTCGAGCTTTATATCGGTGTAGCCGGCGGCGGCCAGCAGGTCACCATGCTCGTCGGGAGTGAGCACGCGAATCCCGGTTTGCGGCGCAGATTTCTCCACGAGGCGGGAAGCGAGGGCCGGAGCCCCTTTGTAGACTTCGGCGATGATGGCGAGCTGGCCGCCAGGGCGTGTGACGCGGAACACCTCGCGCAAGTCATCGGCAAGGTTTGGCCAATAGAAGTGCGTTTCGACGGCGGTAACCAAGTCGAACTTGTTATCCGCGAACGGTAACCGGGAAACGGTAGCTTGCTGGATTTCGACGCGGCCTTCAGCGATGAAGGCTGTGTTTATTTTCCGGCTGACGCTGACGCTGTCCTCCGAATAGTCCACCCCGTAGACTTTTCCTTGCGTGGCGAGAGCAGCTAACTTGCCGATAGTGCGCCCGCCGCCACAGCCTACATCGAGAATCGTGAACTGCTGCTGGACGGAGATGTGGGCCAGCCCCCAATCCGTCAGCTTCGAGTGGGACATGTTCATGCGCCACAGCGTGAATCGGCCGGGGAGGCCGGATGGTTTTTGGCATTGGGTTGCCTTGCGAGGGCGGGTGGGCATTGATAGAACGTATCCTAAGTTGGCAGCCCGCTCGATTTCAAGAACGTCGTCAGCGCCGCGACGTCGTAGCACCCGATTAACTGGCGGACCGGACAGGCGCTCGTTGCGGTGACCCTCCCCACAACCGATCTCCGGATGGGTTCCCATTTCCACGCGCTATGCGATACTTTCGGCAACGCATGCGCAATTGGAAGCTCACCATCGCGTACGACGGCGCGGATTTCCACGGCTGGCAGATTCAGCCGGGGGTGCCGACGATCCAGGGCGCATTGAACGACGTCGCGTCGCGAATCACGCAGGAAAAGATCGTTGTACACGGAGCCAGCCGCACGGACGCGGGCGTTCATGCGCTGGGCCAGGTGGCGCATTTCAAGACGCGCTCGGCGATTCCCGCGGACGAATTGCAGCGCGCGCTCAACGCGCTGCTGCCGCCGTCGATTCGCATCATCGCGGCGGAAGAAGTAGGGCCGGATTTTCACGCGCGATGGCTGGCACAGGCAAAGACGTATCGCTACCGCATTTTTCGCGGCGCGGTGCTGCCGCCATTCGAATACCGGCGCGCGCTGCATTATCCCGGGTCGCTCGACGAAGTGGCGATGTGTGCGGCGGCGCGCGAATTCGAAGGTGAGCACGATTTCGAAACGTTCGCGGCGTCGTCGGGTTCCGAGGATGATGACCGCGACCGCAGCACCGTGCGCGTGATCCATTCGTCTGAGATCATCCGCGAAGCCGAGCGGGACGAAATCGCGTTCGTGGTGCGCGGGCAATCGTTTTTGCGTTACATGGTGCGGAAGATCGTGGGAACGCTGCTGGAAGTGGGGAAGGGAAGGCTTGCGCCGGCAGACATTGCGAAATTGTTTGAAGCGCGCGATCGTTCGCGCTCGGGCCCCACGGTGCCTCCCGAAGGACTCTACCTCGTCTCGCTCGAATATCCCGATCCGGCCGATTCGCTGGCCACCGCCGCGCGCCGCCGTTCGCGGTCCCTGCCCTAGCGCCGCTCGCCTGCTGCTCGGCCGTTCAAGGGGAGGGCGACGGGCTTTGGTCCTTTAGCGGAATCCACAAGGTGACCCAGGGCTTGTTTCCGAGCGTGCGCGTCTGGTGGCCTTTGCCGGTGGTATTTTCGACCAGCAGAATGGATCCCGGCGTGAGGATGATTGTCTTGCCGCCGGCGATGCCGATCTCGCCGCGGCCACTGAGCGTGATCAGGTACTGGCGGCGCCTCTCGAGATGCCAGCCAATCGAGAATCCCGGCGGCGTGCGATGAATTTCTATGCCGCTGGTGGGCAGCAGGTCGACTACGCCGTTGGGCCGCGCGGCGGCGTGTATGGTTTTGACGTACGCCTGGCCGTCCGGACCGGTGTAGAGCAACTGCATGGTATAGGGCTTGGCCGGTCTTTTCGCAGATTGCGCGGTGGTCGCGGATTGTGCGAGCGTGGCGCGACGCGAAAGCTGCGGCGATGCGATGAGCAGCGCGAGCGCGGCGCCAATAAATGCCGTTGACGCTCGGGCGAGCGATTTCATCACGTTCCGGTCACCTCGATCGAAGGGGTCTATCCCAGCGGCCGCTCGCCGATTACCGTGGTGCGGATCAAGTGGCGCCGCTCGTTTTCGTAATCGTGGATGCCGCAATGCTGCAGGAAGCGATTGTCCCACACGATCAGCGTATTGGGCTTCCAGCGAATGCGGCACTGATACTGCAGCTTGTGCGGCATGTGCGCGAGATATTCGAGCAACGGGCGGCTGTCCGCCTCGCTCCATCCGTCGAAACGCTTGAAGTACGTCGGCGTCACGAACAGCGCTTTGCGTCCCGTGCGGGGATGGCGGCGAACAGCAGGATGCGCGTTTTCCAGCTGGTCTTCCCGGAAATCGTGCGATTCGCGCAGGCGCAGGCGCCGGCCTTCGTCGAGCTTGGCGTTCTTCGACCAGATATCCCTGCCTGAATAAACCACGCGCAGATTATCGAGTACCTTCTTCATCCCGTCGGAAAGGTCTTCGTAGGCGATGTACATGTTCGCGAAGGCGGTGTCTCCGCCATAACGCGGCGCGTCGATGGCGCGCATCACCATGCACTTCGGCGGGCGCTCGAGGAACGGGCTATCGGTGTGGAACTTCGTGAAAGGCACGACGGACACCGGCTCGTGCGCTTCGCGGCGCACTTCCTGCATTTCGCGGTCGCCGGCGTAGAGCGGCGCCTGCGGCAATTCCATCAGCTCGCCGAAATAGTGCGAAAAAGCCTTGTGCTGTTCGATGGACAAGTTCTGGTCGCGGAGCATGATCACCAGGAAATGCTCGAAGGCGGTCATGATTTCGTCCAGCACTTCGGGCTTCAGCGGCTGGCGCAGATCGACGCCCGTAATTTCGCAGCCGCACGCGCCGGTGAGGGGTTCCACGCCAATATGATGGAACTGCGGCATCGGCCGTCCGGCCACCACAATTTGATCGCTTACGGTTTGCAACGCCTTCGCCTCGACGCTCACTGCGGGCCTCCCTTCGCTGGCAAAGGCCAATGCGCCACCGGGGCCATCGCCAGCTGTAGATAGCCGCATTGTAGGCCCCTGGGAACCGAATCGTGAGCGAATTTTCCGCCCGTTCCTGCCCGGCGAATCGCGAGCGACACGCTAGTGAAGGGAATCATCGACCACTTGCCCCCCACTAGCAACGCGTGTTTACGACACCGTAACACCTGTCCACCAGTTCAGGTCAGTTTCTTGTGCCAGTCGGCTATTCTGCCAGCCGAGGTCCGGTGAAGATCCTCAAAACGGCGCTACTGTGCATCTGCTCGTTCCTGTTTGCAGCGGTTGCCTCAGGTGTGCTCCGCGCCAGGTACGGCTGCGTGCCAAGTTTTAAATCGCAATACGCCAGCCTTTACGAGAGCAATTTAGCGCGGTATGCACTCCTGCAGGCGAATCAGGCGGACGCGAACGACGGGCGGGCCGCGCTCCTGCAATACATAGGCTTCCTGCAAGGGATTCGCCGCCAGGACATACGCTTTCCCGAGAGGCGCCTGCATTACGATCTCGGCCTCGCCTACCTTCGCCTGTTTCGGCTAGAAAAAGCCGCTGGTGATGCCCAGCTAGCCAGCAGCCACATGCGGATCGCTCAACAGGAGCTGACGTCACTGGGATGGAAGAAAGAAGACCTTTCTGCCGATGCCCTGGAAAAATCGATCGATAAACGACAGGCAGCCGAGGATGAGCTTTATGGGAGCCAAACGCCTCTGCCGAATCCAACCGAGGACGCGACCCCTTCGAAGGCAAACGCGCGATGAGAATGAAGCTGTTGATCTCAATCTGTCTTTCAGTCGTACTTGGCTTGACGACAGGATATTTCTTAGCGCCAATAGCCTCCGTCGCGTACATGCAATCGGCGCACCCCGACCTGTTCGGCGCGTACATCTTCTTCCTGGCGGATAATTTTGCCTTTTGCCTGCGCCAAAACGAACCGCCTACGAAATCAATCGAAACGGTGACGAAAAGTCTTGACGATATCCAAACCTGGCACGCCAAGGATCCAAAAAACCGATATCTGGCGCAAGAAACGGGCCTCGTAGAAGCGCAGCGCGCCCGACTTGAGCTAAAGGGGGGACAGACCGCCCAGGCAGAACAAGATATCAGGGACTCGCAGCGTGAACTCACCGCTCTGGGCTGGAAAGACGTTACTCAGAACCACCTGATCAAAGTAACGGCGCAAGTCACATCCGAGTACAGCCATTAAGACCTACTGCCCACCGGCCAGTTCCAAATCGGGAAAGTGGGTACTGCCCTCCAATTGAACCTGTACGCCACTTCATTCCCATGCTACCGTTGCTCGTTTTTGTTGCCTGCTCGAGCGCGGCTGAGGGCGGGCAACAGGATTTGAATCGCCATCGGCCGCACACGCGACCCGTGTGTTCCGGGTTAGGAGAAAGGGAGGAGCGGGGAAGCCATGAAATCGGCGACGAGTGCCACAAGATCAGTGGTTCCAGTCTCCAGCCTCCAGCGTCTAGCTCCAATCGAGGCCCCCGAAACGGTCGCAGTTTTGGGGCGGCTAATCGATACACGCGAACGATTAGAAACGCACCTAAGTCACCGAGGCAGAACAGGATGACGATTTCTAATCGATACAGATGCAGCATGCGTGCCGTCGCGCGCACGATGCTCCGAAAGGCTGCCGCGCTGAAGACCGCGGCGCTACGTCCCATTTGCCGCCGCGACGGCGCCGCGACGGCGCCGCGTGGGTTTTGCGGGAGAGCACGTCGCCTTGACACGGGTATGCGATTGACATACGTTTGACGGCGGTTTGACGACGCGCAGGAATTGCTGTGCCCGCCGCTCCGTTGCGGAATCTTGAAGGAGGCTTTTCATGGCGACTCATTTCACGTTGAACGGCAAGCCTCAGACAGTGGACGTCGATGCGCAGATGCCGCTGCTCTGGGTGCTCCGCGACACGCTCAACATGACCGGAACAAAGTTTGGATGCGGCATGGCGCTGTGCGGCGCGTGCACGGTGCACGTCAACGGCAGCGCGATTCGCTCCTGCATCACACCGATCTCTTCGGTCGAGGGCAAGCACGTTACAACGATCGAGGGACTTTCGCCGGATCACAGCCATCCGGTGCAGCGTGCGTGGATCGAAGAGGACGTTCCGCAGTGCGGCTACTGCCAGTCGGGGCAGATCATGTCCGCATCGGCGCTGCTGGCTAAAAATCCTCATCCCACGGATGCCGAAATTGACGAGTTCATGACCGGCAACATTTGCCGTTGCGGCACCTATCAACGCATCAAGGAAGCGATTCACCGCGCCGCGGCGATGCAGGGAAGCGCGGCCAAGACGGAAACATCCGAGCTCGATCGCATGGAGCCGGGTGTGCTCGCAGGAGGTGCGGAATGAGCGTCGTTACGAGCGGATTCGACCGCCGCAAATTTCTGAAGACCAGCCTGGCAGGAGCCACGGGACTGATCGTGGGATTTTATTTGCCCGGCAAGCACGAACTGCTCGCCGCGGAAACCGCTCCGGCGGTGATGAACGCGTTTATCCACATCAGCCCGGAGA
>JAGWRH010000306.1 GCA_028876695.1 Acidobacteriota bacterium
CGGCGATCCGCGAGGCGATCTCCTCATGCTGGGCCACCGGGCTCCAGGTGTCCTCTCGACCGCACAGGACGAGCGCCGGACAGCGAATCGTCGCGAGCACCGGCGTCGCATCCGGACGATTCAGCAGCGCGTTCACTTGCCCGCGATAAATTTCGGGTGACTTGCGGTCGAACATGGCGACGATCCGCTCGACGAATGCCGCGTCCGCCAATCGCTCTGGATGGACCATGTTGCGAATCCAGTGCCGCGCCATCGCGCGCATGCCTTGCTTGTCGGCGATTTCAACCAGTTCCATTCGCGCGGCGCGCTCCAGTTCAGCCGCTTTCCCGGCCGCTTGGCCGCGATACGCGGTGTCGAGCAGCGCCAAACCCGCAATGCGTTCGCGCGCGCTCCGATAAATTTCGAACGCCACGCGCCCGCCCATCGAGTGCGCCGCGATCGCAAATCGCTCGCTCGATCCACGCAGGGCGGACCGCGCCATTGCCTGGATCGAGTCGCTCGCGCCGTAATCCGCCACGCGCACTTCGGTGATGGCGGAAAAGTGCCCGGACTGCTGCGCCCACGATTCGGCGTCGCAGGCTAAGCCAGGCAGAAGCAAAAGCTGCGGGCGCAAGTTAGCGCTCCGAAGCGCGCGAGCGCTTGGGCGCCCGCGCGGGCAGTTGAATCCGTGGGCGCTGGCGAGCGCGCAGCCGCCGGTTCTGTCCACGGATTCTCATCGAAGGCAGGAGTCGTGGAGGTCGCCTCGCGCTGCGACGGGCGAAGAGTATTTCCGCGAAGTGCGTGACGCCGCCGTTCCCAGTCGAAAATATCGTAGCCCGGAAGATGGGGGTGGGCCTTCTTCCGGGCTCGGGGTGGTCACCGTCCATCTCTGGTTTGGGTGACTTCCGTTCGCAAGTGTATACACTGATGTACATTCTGAATGCAACTGGGATTTTTTCTGGCCAAGTCGCAAGCCCGTTGCGCGCACGCGAACGCTGAAAATCAGAGCAAAAGAGCGGTATCCGTGATCGAAGCGATCCGGGAGCGTTCTGCGTCAGCAATGCCAAATGTATACAACGCGCCCCGGAACTTCGCGCGCAGCCACGCG
The DNA here is from genome assembly GCA_028876695.1 of Acidobacteriota bacterium. Taxonomy (GTDB): domain Bacteria; phylum Acidobacteriota; class Terriglobia; order Acidiferrales; family UBA7541; genus Palsa-295. The sequence goes on from JAGWRH010000306.1 coordinate 1,088, forward strand.
CCGCGATTCCCTTGCCGGCTAACTTCCGGCCCCCGCCGCTTCTCGTTGGAAATCCGCGAACTTGCGGCCGGCGTGCGCCAGCGGTTCGAGCAGCGGAGCGGGCCGCCAGATCGCTCCATGCTCGCGATGAAATTCGCTGATGCGGTCGTACACCTTTTTCAATCCAACCGTGTCGGCGTACCACATCGGCCCGCCGCGAAATGCCGGAAATCCGTAGCCGTTGACGTAGATCGTATCGATATCGCCGGCGCGCAGCGCCACTCCGTCATCGAGGATTTGCGCGCCCTCATTCACGAGCCGGTAGATGCATCGGTCCACGATCTCTTCGGCGGAGATTTTGCGCTGCGGGATGCCCGTTTCCACGGACCATTTGCGGACGAGAGCGCTCACTTCCGGATCGACGCTTGCGCGGCGGTCGTCTCCGTATCGATACCAGCCCATGCCGTTCTTCTGCCCGAGCCGCCCCATCTCGCAAAGTTTCGACTCGACGAACGTCTCGCGCTGGCCCGGTTTGCGCGCGTGCCGCCGTTCCTCGCGCACCCGGTAGGCAACGTCCAGCCCGCCCAAATCGCTCACCGCCAGCGGCCCCATGGCCATGCCCCAGTTCGTAAGCGCGGCATCCACTTCCTCGGGCGCCGCGCCTTCCTCCACCAGAAATTGCGCTTCCGAAAGGTACGGCATGAACATGCGGTTGCCGGCGAATCCCCAGCAATTCCGCACCAGCACCGCCACTTTGCCGATCTTTTTTGCCAGTTGCATGCACGTGGCGATCGCTTCCTTGCCGGTCTTCTGCCCGCGGACGAGCTCCAGCAGGCTCCGGACCC
>JAGWRH010000022.1 GCA_028876695.1 Acidobacteriota bacterium
GCGCGCGTGGAGCGCGACAAAATGGTCGCCGAGGCTCTCACGTTCTCGCAAATCGTGGCGCTGCCGTTCACCAGCGTCGCCGGCGTGGTGCGTGGACTGCTTCTGCGCGTCGTTACGGGCCTGCTGAGCCGCTAGAAATTCACGCTTACAAACCGGGAACCTCCGATGCACGCGCGCGGTTTTCTTCCTCGGCGCCGGCGCGACCCGGCCGCGCCGCATTTTCCGAAGCGTTCGCGGCCGCCTCACTGGATCGCGCGGACGCGCAATTGCGCGCGGCGAAATAGCGCGACGGCGGAAACAGCCCGGTACGCGAAAATTCCGCGCCCAGCGCGCGTTTCACCTCCCGGTACCAATAATCAAACGTGCCTTCCGCCACGCCCACCGCTTCGATCGCCCGCCGGTATTCAATCCCGCGAAGAAAATACGTCTCGAATAGCTTCAGCCGCCCTTTCCACTCCGGGCGGCGAAGCGCCCGCCGGCCGATACGCTCGAAATCGGCCACGTACTCGCATGCGCGCGCGCGGCTCGGCCGCCACTGATAGCCTCCTTCAGAGGGCGTATCGAGATGAACGGACCGAACCGCTCCGCGCGTACCCGCGAGCCACTCCCGCAGTCCGCGATACCGCGTATGGCAAACGTCAAAAACCTCCGTGGCTTTCATCGTTTCACCATCCTGTGCGAGCAGCTCTTGGAATTTGTGCCGCGGAAATCCAGAGCGCGCGATGGGAGGCCGTCACGCGTCGTGGCCGGCTTTCCGGTTCTTCAGTTCTTGCGCGATGGCTTCGGCGTTTCGACGAATAGCTCGCCGATCTCCCACACGTCGCTCGTCCGCGAGATCTCGTCTTCCACGGCGTCGAGACACGCGTCGTAACACTCCCGCCACCCGCGCATGTACCCCCGGGCGTATTCGTCGGCCAGGCGCTGCCGATCGCGGTGAATACGATTCATTTCCACCGCTTGCGCCCGTTCGATTCGCGGAGCGTGCAGCGCCACGCGCAACCGGTAGGAAAACTCGCGCAGCGCGCGCAACACCCAATGCAGCGGCGCCGGATAGTACACGGCAATCCGGCGCGGCGGTTCGTACCACGCCATTCGCCATCCGCACGGAACGATCCCTCCGTGGCTCACTTCTTTGCGCAACCCGAATCGTGTTTTCATGGACGCTTCTCCGTCGAAGCTGGTGGAGCGTTCTCGTTCGTCCGCGGACCCACTTGTGGACCGGTGCCGACGCGCAGCGCGCGCCGGACTTCCTCTTCGCGCTCTGCGCGCAACAGCTCGAGCTGTAATCGCACTTCGTCGCGCGCGAGCCACGATTGCTGCGGCTGGGGACGGGTCGTCGGCGGCCGCCCAAAACTCGCAAATGACTCTCGCGGATTCGGTCCTTGGTCTTGCCGTTCGTATTGCCTTTGGTTTTCACCTGAACAGGAAGGGTTTTGGCCGTAGCCGTTGTTTCTTCGCTCTCGAAGCTCAGCGGTGTTTCCGCTTGAATCTTCGTTTCGAAGTCCGATGCCGAGTTGTACTTGTTCCCCGCCTATGGATTTTTCTATTGATTCTTCTAAAGATGAACTACCGATCCGGCGCGAAGGCTGTGCGTTTTCAGTACTTTCGCAACCACTTGCTACGCAATTCTGCGTATCCCTCTCCGCAAATGCGCGTGGACCTCCCGCAAATCTGCGTACGCCCGCTTGCGCATTGCGTACCGCATCGATCCGCCGAGAACCGCCGAAGTTCCCCGCCTCGCGCGCGTGTTTCTTCGCTTTGGTGATGCGTACAACGATCCCGCCCGGTACGGACCGCGTCTCGATGTACCCTTGCGAGCGCAACGCTCTCATCCAGCGCTCGAGCGTGCGGACGTTGAAGCCGGTTTCCTCCTCAATTTCCGCGTAGCGGATGGGAGCTCCTCCGAGAACCCACCCGATCGAGCCGGTCTGGTGTGTTTGCCGCAACACCAGCCACCCATAGAGCCAAACCGCCGAGCCCATTCGCTGGTAATGGCACGCCTCGAACAGCACGCCCCGCAAACCGGTGTTGAAATCTTTGCCTCGCATTCAGCGCCGCTTCCCGCGTATTGCGTGGTTCTCAGACTGCGACTGCTTCGCGTTGCAAACGGTCGAACCGTTCGTCTCGCCGTGTGAGACTAAGTGGCCGCGCATCTGCCGCATGGCGCGGTTCATGGCGATTCGCGTGGATCGATGCTCGGTCCACGTCGCAAAATTTTTTTGCTGCGCGTTTCCTGACGGGAACGAAATACGATTCCCGCCATTGCTTGCCAGGGATTTGCACCACCGGCTTGCATCGCGTGACTGCACAAAAAGGGGTAGGGGCCGTGGGCCGTAGGGCTTTGCCGGAGGGGTATCTCGATTTCTGTTCGCTCGATGCGCTGGAATCGCTTGTGCTGTCGCGGATGGACGAAGCCGCGCACTTGTACACGCAAGCCAAGCAGCTGCTGTGTCGATGGATCGAAGCGGAAGCCGACGTGAAAGTCGCGCAAGTGATGCTTGAAAAGCGCCGTATGCGAGACTTGGACGGTGGCATCGCTCCGCAACGCGATTCTCTTCCGCGACGCGTGGGGCCGGAGCAAGTCGAGCTGCTTGCTCCCGGAGACTTGGTGGTGCACAGGTGGGAGCCCGGCCATCTTGTATCCCCTCAGTCACCCGACGGATACTTAGTGACATCGGTAGTCTGCGGTGATTTGCTCGCATGGCCTTCCCGCCCGAGGCGCTCTGTTTCCTGCCGGCTTCTGGCCGCAATTCGACCGGCTCCCATCGGCCGTTCAGGGTCGCTTCGCGCTCACCAACACGCCCCTGCACGGGCCTCGGGGTAAGCTGATGCATCTGCCATCGCATGCCCGCATCGGGCAGGCGTAACACTCGCTTCGCATCCACCTTCTGTCCAATCCCCGGAAGCAGGTCGAAACCGATCCGCTTTACACGTCCGCTTGCGCCCGCTGCCCAGAGCGCCACACGACCGGTGCTTCCGCTCTCGTTACAGAGCAGATCAGCGCAAACTCTCTGCTCTGCTGGTCCCGCCTGTTCTGCGCGCGCTGCCGGTTCTGTTTGCCCTGCCAGTTCTGTTTGCTTTGCCAGTTCTGCCTGCTCCGCCTGATGTGCCATGCCGCATTGCCTCCTGCGCCCGCCCGGCCACTTCCGCCCCGTCGCTTCTGCCCCGCCGCCACTACCCATCCCGCCCCCAAACGTAAATATTCAGTGTTAGGGGCGAGTGGATCGTAGAGCGGGGACGGATCGCGGCACAGCGGGCGCGACGCAGAGTGTGACGGGACTGTGGCTAGATGCGACCCGAGAGCGAACGCGGGATGCCGGCGCAAGGAAGGGCGGCGCAAGGCGGGACGAGGCGGCGGCGCAGGGTCGGAACGCCAGACAACAGAGGAAGTCTAGACAGCGGCACTAGATGAAGCGTCGCTCAAGCCAAGTTGATTCGGCGGCAAGCGGCGTAAGGCGGGACGAGGCTGCGGCGCAGGGTCGGAACACCAGACAACAGCAGAAGCCTAGACAGCGGCACTAGATGAAGCGTCGCTCAAACCAAGTTGATTCGGCGGCAAGCGGCGTAAGGCGGGACGAAACTGCGGCGCAGGGTCGGAACACCAGACAACAGCGGAAGTCTAGACAGCGGCGCCAGATGAAGCGTCGCTCAAACCAAGTTGATTCGGCGGCAAGCGGCGTAAGGCGGGACGAAACTGCGGCGCAGGGTCGGAAC
>JAGWRH010000307.1 GCA_028876695.1 Acidobacteriota bacterium
GAATTCACCATTACCTCGATCGACTCCTTTGTCGTCTCGAAATTCCGCGCGCGGATGATGAGCGTATATGCGCCGACGGGCACGGCCGGAAACGTGAATTCGCCGTCCGCGCTGGTTTGAGCCGACTGCGACCACGTGGAATTCGCCGCTCGCAGCCGAACGCTGGCGCCCAAAATCGGACGATGTTGCGGATCGTGCACGATGCCGCGCACGCTCCCGACCACGTCCGGACGAGCGGCGGGAGCGAAGATCAGGGCTACCGCGGCGAGCAGACAAACTACCCACGAACGCATGGGACTCCCTTCGAGATCGAACTTTTGCCGTTTCGAAGCGGAAGTCAGACGCGAGGGGGCTCGAAAACGTCGGAGATGAAACCGGAAGATACGAAGTCCGCCGTCGATTCCGCGGCACGCAGTGTGGGAATCGGTCGCGCAATCGTCAGGCGCGCGGAAAGCATTGTCGGCGCGATGGGCGCGTTCAATCCATAATCCGGAAGCTTTTGCGACGGCGTGGGGCACTCTCCTGTACCGCGATTCATGCCGCAAACACAGTGCCCATGCAGCCCGGCGCGCACGCTTCGCAGGACCAAGCCGCACATTTGGTCGCAATCGGATCGCGCGCAGGGTCCGGTTCGAGCGACCAAGGCGACAGGAACAGCCAGCAGCGCAAGAATCACGATCATGGACGGGACGCGGCGCATCGGTTTTCAAGATACCACACGAACCACCCCGATCCCATCGCCGCCTGGCGCGGTACCGGCGGCGCGCGATTGCCTTCCAAAAAGCTTCGCGATAGGCTCGGAAAATCATGCTGCCGTTCAAACTCATCTATTCCGACGAATACGATTTGAATCTTGGCGCGCACGTTTTTCCTTCCGAGAAATACCGGCTGATTCACGACCGTCTGCTCGGCGAAGGGCTCGCCGGGCCGGACGATTTTCTCGCGCCCCAGCCTGCCGCGGACGAGGATGTGCTGCGCGTGCATTCGCAGGAGTACTTCCGCAAGCTGAAGACCGGCACTTTATCGCGCGAAGAAATCATTCGCCTGGAGGTTCCGTATTCGAAGGAACTGGTTCGCGCGGCGTGGCTGGCGGCCGGCGGTTCGATTCTGGCTGGTAAGCGCGCGCTCGAAGACGGATGGGCCGCGAACATTGGCGGAGGATTCCATCACGCGTGTGCCGATCACGGAGAGGGCTTTTGCGTGCTGCACGACGTAGCGATTGCGATTCGGCGCCTGCAATTCGATGGCGCGATCGAGCGGGCCATGGTGGTTGATACTGACGTGCATCAGGGAAATGGCACGGCGGCCATCTTTGGCGGCGATGGCGATGTGTTTACCCTCTCGATCCATCAAGAGCGAAATTATCCGTATCCGAAGCCGCCTTCCACGATCGACATCAATTTGCCGGATGGAGCGGGCGACGAAGATTATGTGGCGATCCTCGAAAAACATCTGCATCGCGCGTTTCACGATTTTTCGCCGCAGATCTTGTTTTACGTCGCCGGCGCCGATCCCTACCGTGAAGATCAGCTGGGAGGATTGGCGCTGACGATCGAAGGGCTGGCCCGCCGCGATGCGCTGGTGTTCGATTACGCCAAGCGCAATGGCGTGCCGGCGGCGATGACGCTCGCCGGAGGGTACGCGCGCCGCGTGGAGGACACCGTCAAAATCCACATCGGTACGATTCTGGCGATGCGCGACGCCGCGCAGCAAGCCGTCGCCGGCTCGAAATCGCGCTGAGTGCGGCCCGCGGAGATTTCTTCAATCCTTCACTTTCAGCAGGGAATTGAGCGAGCCCTGGCGGTAGCCTTCGAGGTCCAGCGTCACGAATCTGAATCCCAGCGCTTTGAGCCGCGCGGCGATTTGTTGCGCAATTTCGGGAACCAATCCGCGCGCAAGTTCATCTCGAGCAAGCTCGATGCGCGCAAGTTCTCCATGCGCGCGCACGCGAAATTGCCGGAATCCCAGTTCCCGCAACACGGCTTCGGAGCGTTCGATTTTTTCGAGCAGATCGGGCGTGACGGAAGTGCCGTACGGAACGCGCGACGAAAGGCATGCGGATGCGGGGCGATTCCACGTCGGCAAGCCGGCATGCCGGGAAAGCAGCCGGATTTCGGCCTTTGTCAGCCGCGCATCGAGCAGCGGCGCAAGAACCCGATGCTCGCGGGCCGCGCGGTGGCCGGGGCGGAAATCATGCGTATCATCCGCGTTGATGCCATACGCAATCGCGTGGAAATTGCGCTCGCGGGCGAATGCTTCCAGGCGGTCAAAAAGCTCGTCTTTGCAGTGGTAGCAGCGGTCGGCGTTGTTGGCCACGTACAGCGGATTATCGAATTCCCGCGTGCGCACGAATTCGTGGCGGAACCCCGCCGCGCGCGCGCACGCTTCGGCCTGCTCGCGGTCGTGACGCGAATAGCTGGGCGAGAGCGCGGTGAGCGCGAGAGCGCGCTGGCCGATAGCCTGGTGCGCGGCCCAGGCGAGGTAGGCGGAATCCGCGCCGCCGGAATAGGCAATGATCACACTCTCCATTTTGGAAAGAGCGTCCAGCAGATGCTGTTGTTTCGCTTCGACCACTGATTCGAGTATATCTAGACGCTGTAGTGATGGTCCGGA
>JAGWRH010000308.1 GCA_028876695.1 Acidobacteriota bacterium
GCGCCTTCGGCGAGCGCGGCTGCGCCCTCCATCGAGATTCCCGCGGCGGAAACATCGCGAGTGAACAACGACGTTGCAGCCCCGGCACCCGTGGAATTTGAAATTCCTGTTGCGCCGGTCGAGTCGCAGCCCGCCGCGCCCGCCGCCCAAACGCCCGCAGCGGCTCCGCCGCCTCAGGCAACCGTGGCGAGCCCTCCGCCAGTGGCCGCTCCCGTCGAGGAAGTCGATCTCTCCGATGAGTGGGAGGCGATGTCGCAGGAAGTCGCCGAAGCGCCGAAAGCCTCTGCAGAGCCGGCGCAGGAGGCCGCTGCCGAAACCGAGACTGAAGCCGCGTCTGAGGCTGAGGCTGAACCCGAGGCGAAAGAACCGGCGAAAATTCCGTTGGAGGCCGCGCCCGAGCCAGCCGCGAGCGGCTCCGATACGACAGGAGACGCGGGAGAATCGCCGATCGAACTGGTGTTGGAAGAAACGCCCAGCGAGGCGAACGAAATCGAACTTGAACTCGCTCCTCAGCCTTCGAATGGCAACAGCGCCTCGGCAAAACCCAAAGATGCAGATGATTTCCTGAGTGAATTGAATGCCGAACTCGAGGAGATGGGCGTGCCTTCGGCCCCAGCTCTCGAACCGGCGAAGCCGAACGCGGCGCCAGCGGCTCCCGCTCCGCCAAAAGAGACTGTTCGCGCGACATCAAAGCAGCCGGCGCCGGCCGCGAGGATCACGCCCGCAAAGTCAGTTGAGCCGGTTGCGCCAGCAATGGCTGCTTCTAAATCCGCGCCGGAGCCATCGGCCGGGAGCTTGGACGAACTGGCGGAGGTCTTCCAGGAATTTCGCAGCGAACTCGGTGAAATGAACGACGAGGACGAGGATCTCGAGACGCATTACAACCTGGGAATTGCGTACCGCGAGATGGGCCTGCTCGAAGAGGCCATCGGCGAATTTCAGAAAGTCGCCCAGGCGGTGCAGCGAGGAAAACCGTTCGCGTATGCGATGAATTGCGCGGCCATGCTCGCGCTGTCGTTCATGGACAAGGGCGAGCCGAAAATCGCGGCGCTCTGGTACGAGCGAGCGCTGAAAACACCGGGCCTCGATCAGGAAGCCGTCCTCGCGCTGCGATACGATCTGGGGATTTCGCTCGAGTCCGCGGGCGAGTCGCAATCGGCGCTCGATAATTTCCGCCAGGTGTATGCGATGAATATCGATTACCGCGATGTGGCGGACCGCATCGCCATGCTGCAGCAGCACTAAGGTTGCGAGCCGCTCCCGCTCGAATCCCGGCGCAAGATCCGCCGCCGCGAATCCTTCAACGTCTGTTGCCACTCCGCCGCGAATCTCCCATAATTCCAGAACGATGATGAGGCGCGCGATGGTGTTCGTTCTAGCCTTGCTCTGGCTCGCATTGGGACTGGCGCTGATTCTGACGCCGTGGCTCGAACTCTGGCAGACGAATTATTTCGTCTATACCTATCCAGCGGTGGGGCTGCTGATCAGGAGCCCTTACATACGAGGCGCTGTGAGCGGGCTGGGGGTTTTAGACGTGCTGCTGTCGCTCGAAGCGATTCGCCACTGGACTTCTGCCGTTGTTACCCGAAGCTAAAAGCGCTCAAAACGCTGCGGTCACGCGGCCCATCGTGTGCTACGTCACCGATCGCAGAGCGCTCGAAGGCGAGAATCCTCAGGCCGCGCTCACTTCCTCGATTCGCGACGCGGTGGTCGCGGGTGTCGATTGGATTCAGATCCGCGAGAAGGACCTGTCGTCGCGCGATTTGCTGCACGTCGCGGCGTCGGCCGTGCGAGCGGCTGCCAAGCACCGCGAGGCCGAGCGGACAAGCGTAATCGTGAATGACCGCCTGGACGTGGCCCTGGCCGCAGGCGCAAGCGGCGTGCATCTCGGGGAGGAATCCATTCCCGCCGCGGAAGTGGTTCGCTGGTGCCGCAGTGGAAACGCTCCGGCGGGATTCCTGGTCGGCGTGTCGTGCCACAGCCTTAGCGATGCGCAAGTAGCCGAAGCAGTTGGAGCGAGTTACGTGATCTTTGGACCCGTGTTCGATACCCCATCGAAGCGCCCTTTCGGCGCGCCCCAGGGGACACAAAAGCTTCAGGAACTATCCAGCGCGGTACGCGTTCCGGTGATCGCCATAGGCGGAATCGATGAGAAGACTGCGGCGGACTGCTTGCGCGCCGGAGCGGCCGGAATCGCCGCCATTCGGCTGTTCCAAGAGCGGCGCGGCGCGGCGGAGTTGGCGAAACGGGTCGCGGCCCTGCATGCCCTCGGCGTGAGCGGTTAGTCAGGTCAGGCGCTGAGCCAGCGGCCCACCGGTTGCCAGCTCTCGACGTGATCGCAAATCACCTTGATAACCGCCGTGATCGGAATTGCGAGCATCAGCCCCATGGCGCCCCACAGCCAGCCCCAAAACAGCAGCGAGACGGTGAGCGCCAGCGCATTCAGCCGCACGCGCCAGCCAACTAGCGCGGGCACCAGCAGGTTCGCGGCGATGATGTGGAAAAACGTAAGCATCGCGAAAATGCCAACGAACGGGCCGACGCTGTGAAATTGCTTTAGTCCGATCAGCAGCGGTGGCATCCACGACATCACCGCGCCGATATACGGCACCATGTTGCACAAGCCGGAAATCAGCGCTACCAGAAACGGGAAGTCGATCCCAATTACGTAAAAAAATCCCCAGCTGGCGAGCACCAGCAGCAGGGCCACGAGCGCGCTCCCGGCCAGATAGCTTCGCAAAACGTGCGTTACATCGGCGAGAGTGTCTTTCGCCTGCGTGCGTTTCTCTATCGGGAATAATTCCATGGTCGCGTGCCACACCTGGCGCTTCGCGGCCAGCATGAAGAAAACGAGAAACGGTATGAACGTGATTGCGAAGAGAAACGAATAGAGCGAACTCAATCGCCCCAGCAGCGCATCGCGCAGCGGACTCGAATCGGAGATCGTGAGAACGCGACCGGTGTGCGGCGCGGGCGGAGTAATTTCGGAGATATGCATCTCGAAGGCGTTCAGGCGCGATTCGACCGCCCCCACGGCCGCGCGCAGGGGCTCACGGTATTGCGGCCAGTCGCGGCCGAATTGGTCGAAGCGCGCAATCAGAGACCATCCCAGGCCAGCGAGCAGCGCGCCCGTAAGCAGCACGATCAGCAGGGCTCCGAGCGCCCGCGGGATGCGTAGGCGTTCGAGCCCACTCACCAGCGGGTCGAGAAAATACGCCAACAAAACCGCCGCCAAGATGGTTACGAGGACGGTCGAGGCCCAATAGCAAAACGCGATCACGATGCCGGCAGCGATGATCCGCGCGCTGACGGACCGCGTTACGACGCGGGTTTCGGTGGCGAGCACGGCTAAACCATAGCACATCCGGCCGCAGCCGATGCGCCGCGTGTCCGCGCGTGCAATGTCGAATCGCCGCCGCGTCGCGCCCAGCTGGCGCGAAGAAAACTCGTCGGCGCCGGGAAAGTGCGGCGCGGGGTGGTGCTACAATCCTTCGTCCGCGCGATGCGCGGCCCGGATACACTGGATACGACGGATGGGCAAACATCTCTTCGGCACCGACGGCATACGTGGCATCCCCGGCGAGCCTCCGCTCGACGACAGCACCTTGATCCGTGTTGGCATGGCCCTGGGAAAACATCTGTGGGCCGCGGGCGGCGCGGGGGCGCGCGTGCTGATTGGCCGCGACACCCGTGAATCGGGCCCGCATATTGCCCAGCAAATCGCCTGCGGGCTGGCTGCGGCAGGCGCCGAACCGGTGTCCGCCGGAGTGTTGACTACTCCCGGAGTCGCCTGGCTGGTGCACCGCGAGGGATTCTCCGCGGGAGTTGTGATCTCCGCGTCGCACAATCCCTATCACGATAACGGCGTGAAGCTGATCGCCTCCTCGGGCATGAAATTTCCAGACGCGGTCGAGGCCGATCTCGAACGTGTGATTCTCTCTTTGGACGCCCCAGCCTCGCTCCCGAAGGCGCCGGTTGGCGACGGTAAGAAGGCGCTTCACAGCGATTACCTCGAAGGTCTGCGCGCCGCCGTTCTGCCCGGAGCCAATCTCGCGGGAATGAAGATCGTGGTCGATTGCGCAAACGGGGCCGCCAGCGAACTGGCGCCGGAGTTGTTTCGCTCGCTCGGCGCGAGCGTCGTCGCGATCAATAACGCTCCTGATGGCCGCAATATCAACGCTGACTGCGGCTCTTTGCACCCGGAAACGATGCAGAAGCGCGTGGTGGATGAGCGCGCGGCAGTGGGCGTAGCGTTCGACGGAGACGCCGATCGAGCCATTTTCGCCTCCGGCTCGGGACGCATCGTGAATGGCGATGGCGTGCTGCTCGCCGCGGGACGCTACCTGCAATCGGCAGGCAAGCTGCGCGGCGGCGCAATTGTGGGCACCACCATGTCTAACCTGGGACTCGAGCGAGCCCTCGAGAAAACCGGTCTAACGCTGGTTCGCGCGGCCGTCGGCGATCGCTACGTGCTGGAAGAAATGCTGCGGATCGGGGCGAACTTGGGCGGAGAGCAATCCGGCCACATTCTGTTTCTCGACGACGCTACAACGGGCGACGGAATGCTGACCGCGGTAAAAGTAGTCTCGCTGGTGGCCGTCTGCGGCTCGCTCGATGCGCTCACCCGCGATTTAAAAGAGTTTCCGCAAAAGATCGTCAACGTGCGCGTCCGCTCCAAGCCGCCGTTGGAGGAGTTGTCCGGTGTTTCCCGTGCGCTGAAGGAAGCCGAAAAGGGGCTCGGCGATTCCGGACGCGTAGTGGTGCGCTACTCCGGCACGGAGCCGCTCGCGCGCGTGATGGTCGAAGCCGAACGCGCGGAGGATGTTCAGCACTGGGCGGATTCGCTCGCCGCCGCGTTGAAATCCGAAATCGGTGCGTAGCGCCGCACGGTATCCGATGGATACCGCCTCCCTTGCGTGCATTCGGAATCCAGGTGGCAGGCCGGCCGCGTAATCTTCCAAAGAATGTAGGTACACACCGGATGAATTCTGAGAAAGTGGATACGGTATGAAGTTTCGGCGTAGCGTTCCTCTTCGCTTTCCCCTAAGTGTCTAACGAACAATGTGCTAAGCGGGCCTCGATCAATTTCCCAACATGGCACGGCGCGTGCAAAAGATTGCCCGACTGTCTCTTGGCACCCGGGGTGGTAGCCGGTTCTGTCGCGCCTGAACCGGGCTTAGGGGTGGGGACACGTATGGGGGCCTGGGTGGGCCCCCTTTTTAGTTTCACCTCGATTCCCCTTCCATATCTCGCCGCAGCAGCTCGTTTCCACTCCGAAACTCGATGCCAGACCAGCGTTGTCGCTCGCTGGCGCGTGTGCTGTAATGGCCAAAGCGGCTGGACACCTCTCTTATGCAATCAGGATGGGAACTTCTGGTCTTCCTGGCCGTTGTGGCTTTCTTTGCCGGGCCGATCCTGGCGATCATCGCGCTGGCGCGCATCTCCGCGTTGCGCGGCGAAGCGGAACAGGTGCGCCGGCTCACGTCTCGGGTTTTCGAATTGGAGCAGCGCGCCGCGAGTCTCGGCGCTAAGCACGATTCACCCGTCACTCCCGGACAACAAGCTCACGCTGCCGGCACGATAGCTCCGCAGCCCCAGCCGAGCGAAATCGCGCCCATTCACTGGCCAATTTCTACGCCGCCGCGGGTTGCGGCGCAGAATCCGGCGCCGACTTTGCACACGCCTGTGGCCGCGCATCGGCCATCCGCTGCAGCGTCCGCCAGTGAGCGGGGCCACACCGACGTGGAAGCGGTTCTCGGCGGCAAGTGGCTGTATTACCTCGGCATTCTCGCGCTGATTTTTGCCGTGGCGTTCTTTCTGAAATACGCGTTTGACAGCGCCTGGATCGGCCCGAGCGGCCGGATGGGCATCGGGATCGTGATCGGCGGCGCGATGTTTCCCCTGAGCGATTGGCTGCTGCATCGAGGCTACCGCTACTTTTCGGAGGGGATCACGGGGTTCGGCGCGGCGATTTTATACCTTTCGATATGGTCCGGCTGGCATTACTTCGCGCTTTTTTCTCAACCCGCCGCGTTCTCGCTGATGATTGTGATCACCGCGCTCGCGGCGGTCGTCGCCATCCTCAGAAACTCGCAGCGAATCGCATTCGTCGCGCTTGCTGGCGGCGCGCTTACGCCATTTCTCGCCAGCACAGGCGAGAACGCGGAACTCACGCTCTTCCTGTATCTCTTGATTCTCGGTGCCGGGATGCTGGCGATTTGCTGGGCGAAAGACTGGAAATGGCTTCCGCCGCTGCAATTCGCCGCCACGCTGATTTATTTCTGGGGCTGGTACGCAAATTTCTACGCGGTATACGAGATGGGGACCACGCTCGTATTCGCGGCGATCTTCTTCGCTTTGTTCGCGGCGCTTCCGGCCCTGCGCGGCACCCGCGAGGGCCAACTCTCGCCCGCCGAAGTTGCGATTGTAATCGCCAACGCCGTGCAATTCCTCGTCGCTCTGCGCTTCATCCTCTGGCCCGAATATCGCTGGTGGCTTGCCTTCGCGGTGCTGGCGCTTGCGGCGGCTCACGTGCTGGCCGAGCGCGTGCTGCCGGAGAAGACCGGGAACAACGTGCGCGTGGCGCGGACGCTCTATGCCGGCCTGGCGCTGATGTTCGCAACGGTCGCTATTCCCATCCTGCTCGACGACCAATTGATCACCATCGCCTGGGCCGTGGAAGGCGCGGCGCTCGTGTGGAGCGGACTGCGAGTGCGGTCGCTCGCCTTGCGGGCCACCGGAATCCTCCTGCTGGCCGTCGCCGCGATACGCCTGGCGGCCTTTCCCATTGCGGCCGGAGGCACGCTGTTGCTGAACGCGCGCTTCCTCACCATGGCGGTCTGCGCCGCGTGTTTTTTGGCTGCGTTCGGTTTGGCCTCGCGGTCCAAGGCCGAACTGCGTGGTCCGGAAATGCACATCTATTACGTGATCGCTATCGTTGCGAACGTGTTGTTCCTCGCCGCGCTCTCGCTCGAAATTTGGGATTTTTACGGACGCACGCCGTCGATCGCACTCGATCGCTCGCTGGCGCAAAATCTGGCGCTCTCGGTACTGTGGCTCGTGTACGCAATTCTGCTGCTGGTGGGCGGCGTCATCCGGAAATCGGCGGTGGCGCGCTGGCAGGCGCTGGCGCTGCTCGGTGTGGTCGTGGTGAAAGTGTTCTTCTTCGACCTGTCGTTCCTGGCGCGATTCTATCGAATCGTTTCCTTTTTCCTGCTGGGACTGGCTTTGCTCCTGGTGTCGTTTTTCTATCAACGGCGCTCGGCCTCGCGCGCAGGCGACAAGGCGTCCTGAGGTCGCGCTCGTCGCAGCTTTGGTGATACCGCCAGCATTCGACTGGTCGAAAAGCGCGGCGCACGTCCTACGTATGATTCAACGTGACCAAATAAAAAGGGGCGCGCCCGGATCGAGAGCGCCCTTTGTTTTTCAAGATTAAAGTTTCAGCCGATCAGCTGCAGCCGGAAGTGCTGCCGCAATTCGAACACTTGTAGCAGCTTCCATTGGGCGTCATCAGCATGCCGCATTCGGAGCAATACGGCGCATCCTCGATGGTCGATCGCCCTCGTGCGACGGCTTCCGTCTCGGGTGCGAACCGCGCCGCTGGCCCTGCCTGAGCGGGCGGCGCCTGCGCCCCAGGTTGTTCGGCGGCCGTTGTGCCGTGGTCCAAATAATCCGGCGAGATGAATTTCCCGCCGAGCCAACGCCCGATGTAATCCACCACCGATTTCGCGTAGCGGATTTCCGAATTGCCGGTGTAACCGGAGGGCTCGAAGCGCGAGTTGCAGAACTTATCTACCAGCGCGCGCAACGGCACGCCGTATTGCAGCGCGATGGACACGGACAGCGCGAAGGCGTCCATGATGCCCGAAAGCGTGGAGCCTTCCTTGGCCATCTTGATGAAGATCTCGCCGGGGGTGCCGTCTTCGTATTTCCCGACGGTCAAATATCCCTCATGCCCGCCCACGGAAAATTTGTGCGTGATGGAGGTGCGCTCGTTCGGCAGTTTGCGCCGCTTGGTGCGCGCGAAAAGTTCGTGTTGCTCGGGCGAGGCGCCTTCGGCACCGATCGGAGTGGCAATTCCCATCGGCGCTGCGGCCACCGCCGGTACAGGAGCTGCGACCGAAACCGTAGCCGCGGCTTTCGTCTCTTCCTTCTTGCCGGCGGCCGAGAGCGGCTGCGAGCGCTTCGAATTGTCCCGGTAAATTGCCACTGCTTTTAACCCCAGCTTCCACGAATCGATGTATGCGTCCATGATGTCTTCGACGGTCGATTCCTCCGGCATGTTGATGGTCTTGCTGATTGCGCCGGAAAGGAACGGTTGCGCCGCGGCCATCATGCGCAGATGCCCGCGCCAGGCAATCGATCGTCCGCCGCCCATCGGCGCAAGCGAGCAGTCGAAGATAGCCAGGTGCTCGGGCTTCAGACCAGGCGCGTCCTCGATCTTGCCGTTTGCGTCGATGTAATCGACGATCTTCGCGACCGATTCGGGGCCATAACCGAGCTTCATGAGGGCCTGCGGCACGGTGTTGTTGACGATTTTGATCACGCCGCCGCCCACCAGCCGCTTTTGCTTTACCAGCGCCAGATCGGGCTCGATGCCGGTGGTATCGCAATCCATCATGAAGCCGATGGTGCCCGTGGGCGCGAGCACGGAAACCTGCGAATTCTTGTATCCGTACTTTTCGCCCCATTCCAGAGCCGCATCCCACGATTCCTGCGCCGCGTGCAGCAGCGAGGGCTGCACGTTTTCTTCCTTGATGGGCCTCAGCGAATCGCGATGCATGCGCATCACGTCCAGCATGGCATCGCGGTTGGGCAAGTAGCCTCCGAACGCACCCATGCGCTCGGCGATGCGCGCCGATTGCGCATACGCCTCGCCGGTCATCAGCGCCGTCACCGCGCCGCAGTAGTCGCGGCCGGCGTCGGAATCGTACGGCAGCGCGAGCGACATCAGCAGCGCGCCGAGATTGGCGTATCCCAAGCCAAGCGGCCGGAAATCGTGCGAATTGCGTGCGATCCGCTCGGTCGGATAGCTGGCGTTATCGACCAAAATCTCTTGCGCCGTGATGGTGATGTCCACGGCGTGCTTGAACCCGTCCGTATCGAACTGCCCATTTGATCCAAGGAACTTCAGAAGGTTCAGCGACGCCAAGTTGCAAGCCGTATCGTCGAGGAACATGTACTCCGAGCAAGGATTCGACGCGTTGATGCGGTCGGTCGCCTTGCACGTGTGCCAGCGATTGATCGTCGTGTCGTACTGCATCCCCGGATCGCCGCATTTCCACGCCGATTCCGCCATCTTGTACAGCAGGTCTCTGGCGCGATATTGCTCGGCCGGATGACCGTCAGCCACGTTGTGCGTCCACCAGTCGCGGTCCTCTTCCACCGCGTGCATATAGTCATCGGTAACGCGCACCGAATGGTTCGCGTTCTGAAAGAACACCGACGAATACGCTTCACCATCGATGGACGAATCGTAGCCCTGCTCGATCAGCACGTGGGCCTTGCGCTCTTCCTTCGTCTTGCTTTCGATGAATTCGACGATATCCGGATGATCCACGTTGAGAATCACCATCTTGGCCGCTCGCCGCGTCTTGCCGCCGCTCTTGATTACTCCCGCGAATGCGTCGAAGCCCTTCATGAAGCTCACCGGTCCGGAAGCGATGCCGCCGCCCGAGAGCGGCTCATGGCTGCCCCGCAGAGCTGAAAAATTCGTGCCCGTGCCGGAGCCCCACTTGAAGAGCATGCCTTCTGTCTTGGCTAGGTCCATGATCGATTCCATCTTGTCCTGGACCGAATTGATGAAGCAGGCCGAACACTGCGGCTTGGCTTGCACGCCGACGTTGAACCACACCGGCGAATTGAACGCCATCTTCTGCTCGACAAGCAGATGCGTCAGTTCATCCCGAAATGCGGACTTCGCCTCGGCGCCCGCGAAATAGCCCCCTTCTTCGCCCCAGCGCACGATGGTGTTCACCACGCGCCCGATCAGTTGGCGTGCGGAGGTCTCTCGCTCCGGCGTGTTCGGCTTCCCGTGAAAGTACTTCGAAGCGACGATGTTCGTAGCCGTCATCGACCACGGCTTGGGTACTTCTACATTCTCCTGGCGGAAGATTACCTGCCCTTTATCGTTGCCTATGAGTGCGGTTCGCTTCTCCCATTCGACCTTGTCGAAAGGAGACACCTTGCCGTCGGTGAACTTGCGCTGGAATTCGAGGCCCGTAGCGCGTTGCGCCGTCTGGTCCGGATGAAGCTTGGAAGTCAATGCCGTTCTCGTTTCCGCCATTTTCTGCCTCCGCGCCGGCAGTTCTCGTCCGCCGAATGGTTGGCCGGGATGCCGGGTGGGAGAAGGCCTCAGCCAATTTTACCTCCAACCGGTACCCAGGGTCTTGTTGCGTGTATCGGTGATACACGGAAACGCAGCAAACAATTTAGGGCGGCCTAATCGACCGTCCCGGACTGAAAAAAGAGAAAAGCGCGGCTAGGCCTCGCCCACACATGCGGCAAGGTCGCTGCTACGCTCTTCTCTGGGTGAACTCGCTCTGGCTGTCGCGCGGCCGCCCTCGGCGCTGGGCAGGACGAAGAACGCACCGCGTTATCCCCCGAGTCTGGGTGCGCAGTATCGTGAGTCACGCAATGCTTGTCAAGAGGAATTCGCAACCCGACCACTAAATATTCGGCTGAAGGTGTCGAAAACGGCTATCCATTGTGGTACACATCGATTTGAGCGCAATCCTTTGAATCGCCGTTTGCTGCGCCGCAACAATCAAACTCCAGCCCGTGCCGATCGGCGCATCCTGAGTTATCCTGTGCTCTGGTAAGCAACAACGTGCAATTGACTTCGCTTCGCCCCTGCCGAAAAATTGTTGTGCACGACTAGGGTTCTCGATATGCCAGCCATCGAAATTCTCGGCCTCACCAAGGACTATGCCGTGGGCTTCTGGCGCAAACGCATGCGCCGCTCCCTCGATAACCTGTCGCTCGAGGTGAACGAAGGCGAAATCTTCGGCTTTCTCGGGCCGAACGGCGCCGGCAAGACCACCTGCATGAAGCTGCTGATGGGCTTGATCTTCCCGACTGCCGGAACGGCGCGCATTTTGGGCCGCCCAATAGACGACGTCGCGATGCACCGAGACATCGGCTATCTTCCCGAACAGCCATATTTTTACGATTACCTTACCGCGCGCGAGTTGCTCGACTACTACGCGCGGTTTTCGGGCTTTTCCGCCGCGGAACGCCGCGCCCGCGTCACGCGCGTGCTGGAGCGCGTCGGACTTGCTTCTGCCGCCGATGTGCAGCTCCGCAAATTTTCCAAAGGCATGTTGCAACGCGCCGGAATCGCCCAAGCCATCATTCATGATCCCCGCATCGTCTTTCTGGACGAGCCCATGTCCGGCCTCGATCCCATCGGCCGCCGCGAGGTGCGCGACATCATCCTCGATTTGAAAACGCAGGGCCGCACTGTGTTTTTCTCCACGCATATTCTCTCCGACGCCGAAATGCTCTGCGACCGCGTAGCCGTGCTGCACCTGGGAAAGCTGCGAGGCGTCGGCTCGCCCGGAAAAATCGTTTCGGTCGAAGTCCACGCCATGGAAATCCTGTTCGAGCCGGCGGAAGGGCATTCGCTTCCTCCTGGATTGGCACAGCGCGCCATGCCCGTCGGAGGCCGTTACCGGCTGGAACTGCCCGAAGCCGCTCTGTATTCCGCGTTCGACGAAATACGCGCTTGCAACGCCCGAATTCTATCGGTTTCCCCGGTACGCCAGACGCTCGAGGATTACTTCCTCGGCCTCGTGGAACGCGCGCCGCAAGCCACACCTCCCGTTGAGGCCGGCACGCGATGAGCGCCATGCCCAGAGTCGTCGCAATCAACACGTTCCGTGAAGCAGTCCGCGACCGGGTTCTCTACAACCTGGTCGTCTTCGCTCTCCTGATGATCGGCGCCGCGATTCTTGTGGGTCAGATATCGATCGGCATCGAGCGGCTGGTGATCGTCAACCTCGGTCTTTCCGCTATTTCCATCTTCGGGCTGGTAATGGCCGTGTTCATCGGCGTCGGACTGGTCTACAAGGAGATCGAAAAGCGCACTCTTTACACCCTGTTTTCGAAGCCGATACGCCGCTGGGAATTCCTGGTGGGCAAGTATGCCGGACTGGTTCTGACGCTCGTCATCAACACCGTCCTCATGACCATCGGCCTTGCCGCCGCGCTTCTCTACATCGGGCGCTCCTTCGCCCGCGCCGACGTTTCGATCCTGATCGCCGTGTATTTCATTTTGCTGTCACTGGCGCTTGTCACCGCGATTGCGCTCTTCTTTTCCTGCTTTTCAAGCCCCTTGCTTTCCACGCTGTTCACGCTGGGAATCTACGTCACCGGAATTTTTGCCGCCGATATTCGCGGCTTCGGCGCGCTGACCAGCAGCGCATTCCTGAAGGGCGCCACCTCCGTCGTGTATTACCTGGTCCCGAACTTCCGCAATTTCAATTCCATTGCCGCGGCCGCTCATGGCGAATCCATTCCGTTCTCGCTGGTTTGGCAGAATACGGCTTACGCGCTGATTTACATCGTGCTGCTGTTGATCGCATCGTCCGCCGTGTTTTCGCGGCGCAACCTGAAGTGACCACCCCAGGCCAAAAACGCTCTCTGTGGCTTGCCGCGATCGGCGTGCCGCTTCTCTTGGCCTCCGCGTTCGCTCTGCAGACGCGGATCGACGCAAGCACGCGCACCGAAGCGCGAATCCGCCAAGAGCTGTTGCTCAGCTCTCCAGCCGCGATTAAGAAGCTGAGCCTTGGCTACGACTCGCTTCTCGCCGACATTTATTGGACCCGTGCGGTCCAATATTACGGCGGCCAACTCGCGGCTCAACGCTTCCAACTGCCGCTGCTCTGGCCGCTGCTGGACATCACCACCACGCTCGATCCGAAGCTCGTTCCGGCCTACCACTTCGGCGCGATTTTTCTCTCTGAGCCGCTGGCCGGCGCAAATCGTCCCGACTTGGCGGTTCAGTTGGTGCAGCGTGGCGTGGCCGCCAACCCAACCGTCTGGAGTCTCGACGGCGACCTCGGGTTCTTGTATTACTGGCATTTCCGCGATTACCAAAACGCCGCGGCCGCCTACCTGGCTGGATCCCAAACCGAGCGCGCTCCGGCTTGGATGAAGATCATGGCCGCGCGACTGCAGCAAAAGAACGGGTCCATCCAAACCTCCCGCATGATCTGGTCGCAAATCTACGCCTCCAACACGAACGAGAATATTCGGCAATTGGCTCTCCAGAATTTGCGCGGCCTGAGGGCGCAAGAGGACGAGCAGGCTATCGACGGCCTCGCGGAAAAATATCGGCAACAATTTGGCCGCTTCCCTGCGTCGACAAGGGAGCTGCGGGACACCGGATTTATCCGCGGCATACCCGTGGACCCGGCCGGCTATCCTTACGTGCTCGAGCCGGCCGGTAACACCTCCCTCGACCCGCGGAGTCCCGTTATAATTCCGAAAGAGCCGAGAACTCCTCCGCCACCTGTGAAGTAGTTGCTCACGCAGCCCCGGTATATCCCTCGGCGTCGAACGCAAGTAAAATTGGCGGCAGGATTAGGAAGCAAACCTTCCTCTAAGGAAATCCATCTGACCTGTATGCCTCGCATACGCGCGATTTCGATTGTCGTCCCGCCGTTGCTGCTGCTCGCCGCATGGCCCGCTGCAGCCCCCGCAAGGGCCCAAAGCTCGCGAGCAACCGATTCGCGGCTCGATTCCGGAGTAAAGGGCCCCACGGACGCTGAAATGCGTGAGCGCCGCGATGCGCTGATCGCGCATCAGCACGCGGACGACGAAGCGCTGAATTTCTACGAACGCATCGAGCGGCGCATCGAGCGTTCCGGTGGTCCCGCTCCTCGCGTTCTGGCGGAACGCACCTATCGCGTTGTGCCCACCGGCGGCGGAACGATGAAGATCCTGTTGCGGCAGAACGGCACGTCCGTCAATGCCAGTGATTATCGCCGCCAGTTGCTCGCTTGGCGAGACGTGCTCGAGATGATGTCCACGCCCGGCGATTCGAAAGCCGCTGTCGCGCGAGCCAAGTACGAGAAGCGCGAGCGCGACCGCTCCGAATTCGTCAACGCGGCGCAAAACGCATTTCTCCCTAAATGGCTCGGCCGCGAAACGCTCCGCGGATACTCGTGCGACGTATTCGAGCTCGACCCGAACCCCACGTTCCATCCAAGTTCAATGGTTCAGGGCGCTCTCGCCCACGTCACCGCGAAGATTTGGCTGGATCGCGAGAGCAATCAGCTCGTCCGGGGCGAAGCGTGGGTGGCCAGCAACATCTCGTTCGTAGCGGGGATCGCGGGGAAGGTTGATCGCGGCAGCAGAGTGGAAATGGATCAGGACGCGGTGGCGCCGGGTATTTGGCTGCCTACCCACTACGAGTACGATTTTACCGGACGCAAATTCGTGTTCCCGTTCGCAGAACATGAAACCACCGAGGTCAGCCGCTACCGCCGCTTGGGCCCTCCGCCCGCAGCCCTGGCGGAGGTGAAAAACGAAATTGCCAGCGGTAACCACCCGGTCTTGAACGTGATCCAAGACCCGTGACTCAACTCGGTTCGTCGAAGATCGACCGCCGCGATTGAGCGCGCCCCTGCGCCGGTCCGGGCGGACCGGCGCAAAAGCGGAGCGTAAGTTCGGATGCTCTACCGGGCTGCGGCCGCCAGATCCTTCTCGATCGGCGCTCCTACCAGGTTGCCCCACTCGGTCCACGAACCGTCGTAGTTCTTCACGTTCTTGTATCCGAGCAGGTACTTCAGCACAAACCACGTGTGCGAGCTGCGCTCGCCGATGCGGCAGTATGCGATTACCTCGCCGTCGCCGGTGACGCCCTTACCCTGATAGAGCTGCTTCAGATCTTCGACCGATTTGAACGTGCCGTCCTCGCGCGCGGCCTGCGACCACGGGATATTCGCCGCGCCCGGCACGTGTCCGGCTCGCTGCGCCGTCTCCGTCATGCCCGGAGGCGCGATGATCTTGCCTGTGAATTCATCCACGGAACGCACGTCCACCAGATGCCCGGCCTTCTTCTTCTCCGATATCGACGCCACCTCTTCCTTGTGCGCGCGAATCGACTGATCCGGGCCGCTCGCGCGATAGGTGGTCGGCGTGACCTTCGCAGGCTCGGTTATGAGCGGGCGATTCTCGGCGGCCCACTTTTTCCGGCCGCCGTTCATCAACCGCGCGTCTTTGTGGCCGTAGTATTTCAGCTGCCACAGCGCGTAAGCGGCGAACCAGTTGTTGTTGTCGCCGTACAAAATCACCGTCGTGTCGTTCGACACGCCGGACTGCGCCAGCAAGCGCTCGAGCGCCGGCTTATCGACCAAATCGCGCCGGACGTTGTCTTGCAGCTGCGTCTGCCAGTTCCAGCCCACCGCTCCCGCGATGTGCCCCTGATCGTAGGCGGATGTGTCCACGTCCACCTCGATCAGCCGCACGTTTGGATCTTTCCCGTGTTCCGCTACCCATTCGGTCGTAACCAGCACTTCCGGATGCGCGTACTCGCTCATGATTTGCAATCCTCCTTCAACACGATGTTCTTCCCGCGAATAAAACTCGTCCAAACAGCAAAAAACCCACCGGCCAGAAGACTCTGGCGGGTGGGTTCCGAAATTCCGGGCTGGATTCGCCTGCTAGATTCCGAGCCTCCCCGCGCCAGAGAGCACAGCTCCGCTACACGAACAACAACAGCACTCGTTCGGCTCTGGCGTTAACTTGCGCATGCGCTCCGTCCAGTCGTTGCGAATCGCTCGTCCCAATCCCTGGTAACTTGCCATTTTCTACTCGGTTTTCGCAGCATACACCGGAACCCCTTCCAAGGGCAATGGCCCGCCGAGCCCCCTATTCTGGGGCGCATCAGCGTTGCCGCGCCCCGGATGGTCCTAAACGGACAGCAGCTTGCCATCTTTGTCCGATTCCAATTCCACGCGCAGCAGCCAATCGAAGTGGAATTTCTCCTTGGCCAGCCACCGCTCCAGGGCTTCGCGATCCGGCGCATCGAACTCGATTAACATCTTCCCCTCCTGCATGTTGACCAGCACCCGTCGCGCGGCCACGCCCTGCTCGCCGCGCACTTTCTGCGACAGCTGTTCCGCGCCCTGGCGCGTTAAGCAAGCGAGAGTGTGCTGCGAAATGTAGCGGGCCATCCTCAATCTCCGATCTGTCGCAAAAGTTCGATTTTGTCCTTATCCGTATTGCGTTTGCGGATCGCAAGCTGTCTCGAGAATCGCTCCGCACCTGTCCTTTGGAACAGTCGCTTTTCCGCAACACACCGGCGCGCCGCCAGAGCGAATTGCATCTCCAATTGTAGAATTTTGGTCAGCAACATTTGGAGAATGCATGAATCGACGATCGATTGCACTCGCCGCGTTCATCCTTGCATTCACAATCGCGGCGCTGCCGCGCATCTCAAGCGCCCGCGTACGTGTTGGAACGCTTTCCGGCGTCGTGCTCGATGCCAACGGCGAACCGGTACACCACGCTACCGTCACCATGCAAACCTCGTACGGCGACCGGCCGAATGCCACGCATACGGATTCCGCCGGGCGGTTTCATTTCGTCCGCTTTCGCACCGGGCAATACGATCTGCGCGCCTATTCAAAAGGCTCCTTCTCGCCGTGGGTGAAGCGCATCACGATTCGCGCGAATCGCACCACGGAAGTTACGCTGCGCATGCCGCCAGCCGCGGATGTCACCGTCAACGTCACGCGCTGATTGCGCCCGGAAGTTCTAGTACCCTGGTCCTCGGAACTCCCATCTACCGTCCCCTTGGCCATCCGCTATCGGCCAATCAGTATGGACCTGCGGGTTGGGAGCCGCTTTGCGGGGACGACGGTTCCATAGGAACCGGGGCACGCTTCCCAGCCCGCTACTTAAACGTCGCCGTTACATTCTCCGCCGCAGTCAGCGTCATCGTGCAACTACCCGTTGTCGTCGATGTCGTCGTGGTTGACGAGCAACTGGTTGAGGTAGAGGTCACGGTGCCTCCCCAGCCACCGAACGTGAATCCAGTCCCTGCCGTCGCCGTCAAAGTCACCGAGGTTCCGTAGAGGTAATTTGCGGAGCACGTCCCGGTCTGCGTTCCGGTGGTCAGCACGCAATTGATCTGCGATTGGCCGTCGGTTACCGTACCCGACCCGCTGCCCTGCAACGCCACCTTCAAATTTACAGAGGGCGACGCGCCGGCGATAAAGGCGTCAGGAATGCCATTCGTATCGTTCGATACCAGATTACTCGCCGAAGAGAGGAATCCGACCACATGCCCGTCGCCGCTCAAGCTCGGCACGATGCTATCGCCGTTCGCGGGCGCCGCCCCGGAGCCGGGTGGCTGACTGGCCAGAAATGTATACGCAACGCAAGCCGCCGTCGTCGACGTGCTCGTCGTGCTCACGCCGTTGCACGTATTCCGCACGAAAATATTCTCCACGCCGTTTTGCACGCTGGGACCGAGATTCGTGGCCTTCGTCGCAAACGCAATGAATTGCCCGGTGCCGCAACCGATTGTGGTGGTCGTCGATCCAACGCACTGATTGATGCTGGGATATTCGGCGGTTGCGATCGCCGGCGTCGTCCCGTCCGGCGTGGACACCAGGTTCGTCGAGTACGTGCACTGAGTCGCCGTTGCTACGCCCGCGCACGTGTCGGTCACGTAGACTTGCTGCGTCGGACCGACGCCCGGAATTAAATTCTGCGCCGTGGACGCAAACGCCACGAACCGTCCGCCCTCGGAAACCGAGGATTCTCCGCTCACGCCGTCGGCCGGCGTCACCTGGTCGGGAGAAGAAATCAGCCTGGTCGATGGGACGCACGTTCCGCCCACGGTGGCCAAAGTTGTCACGCAGGTGGACCGCTCGAACACTTCCGGGACGCCGGTGAATTTCGAATTCGGTCCGCTGCCGAGCAGATTGTTCGCCTGCGAGGTGAACGCCACGAACAACCCGCTGTTGGCGATCGAGGGCGCCGCGCTTGCATTGTTACCCGGCGTGGTCCCGTCGGGCGTGGAAACCAGATACGTCGCCGGCGTGCAGCTTCCCGTCGCCGGAGGCACCACGTTGCACGTATTTCGAATATAGACCTGCGGCGTCACGCCATCGACGGTCACTCCGGAGACCAGATTCGTGGCCAGCGAAACGAACGCAACGTATTGCCCGTCGGGACTAATCACCGGATTGTGACTATCGCCGTTCCCGGGCGTCACCCCGTCAGCCGCCACGGAAACCAGCGCCGCCGTCCCGCTCACGCCACTCGCCGAGCATCCCGTGGACCCCGATCCCGAGGTGCATGTCGATTGCCAGTAAACTTGCCGGTGTATTCCGTCCACGCTTGCATAGCTCACCAAATTAGTCGCCGTGGAGGTGTATGCCACATGCGCGCCGGTGCCATCGATCGACGGTTGATCGGCGGGCCCGTTGGGCTGCGCGTTATTAATGCCCAGATCGGTCAGCAGCGTACTGGGAAAACAACTGCTCGCCCCGCCGGTAGTGGTGGTGCTGCTCAGGCACGTATCGCGTACAAAAATCGCGCTGGCTGCGTTGCCCTGATTTTGCAGCAGATTCGTTGATGTGGAAGCGAATGCCACGAACTGCCCGTTGTTGCTGATGGACGGCCCCGCCGTGGTGAGCGACGGAATCCCGCTCGTACAGGTCGCGAGCGTGCCGCAGATGCCGTTGTTCGCTTGCGTGCCGTCAAACCCATAATCCACCAGTTCGGGTAAGCCCGCGCCTTCCGTGGGATTGATCGCGAAAACCTGTGCGCTGGAGGTTCCGCCGCCGGGCGCGGGGTTTTCTACCTGCACGCGAACGAGCCCGCCTTGCGTAAGATCGCCGGCGTTCAGCGTCGTGCCGATTTGTGTGGCGCTCGAAAACGCCGTGATGCGTGGCGCGCCGTTGATCAGCACCACCGATTGCGGCACGTAGTTCGCCCCCGTCAACACCAGCGAAACGCTCGCGCTTCCCGCCAGAGCGGACGTTGGACTGAGCGATATCAACCCCGGCACGGGATTGTTCACGCTGAATCCCATGGCGTTGGAACTCCCGCCAACCGGCGGAGGATTGGTCACCGAAATCTGCAGCGTTCCGGCGCTCGCGATGTCGCCCGCGCTCAGCGTCGTCTGCAGCATGGTCGAGTTCGAAAAAAACGTGGTCCGCGCGCTTCCGTTCACAAACACCACCGATTGCGACACGAAATCTTTGCCGCTGACCGTCAGCGTCAGCGCCGGCCCCCCCGCCCCAGCCGATCGCGGAGAAAGACCCGTAATTTGCGGCACCGCGCTCGGATTCGGATTAATCGTCAGCACGCAATCCGTGGGAGGCGATGCTGTCGCCGGGCAATCCGGCGCTCCGCCGCTCACGCCACCGCCCGGCTGCGGTGTTTCCACGGCGATGAACGCCTGCCCGGGGCTCTGGATGAACGACGCGGGTACCTGCGCGATGATTTGGCCGGTGGCCGAATTGTACGTGCCTACCAGCGTCGCCGATGGAACGGCGGCCGAGCCCCACACCACCGCGGACGAGGGCGTGAATCCCCTTCCGCTCACCGTGATCTTGAATGCCGGCTCCCCGGCCTGAATTTCCGTCGGGCTGATCGCCGTCAGCGTCGGCGCCGGAAAATTGATCTGCTGCTGGCACCCGCTCAGACACAGCAGCAGCGCCGCCGATGCCAAGCCGCTGAAGAGACGAGTTTGCACCCGCAACGATCTCACCCGCGCTTTCCCAAGCCGACGCTCC
>JAGWRH010000309.1 GCA_028876695.1 Acidobacteriota bacterium
CAATCGAAAGCGCCGGAGTGGACTCCCGACCAGGCGATCATCGCGAAAAATATAGCTGGATTGCGAGGCCTGGCGGACGACGTGCGCCCGGGCGCGACGCAATTGCTGGCCATGCAGATTGGCGCGCTGCCGCCTTCGGCGAATAAGCTCGCCCTGGCGTATTCGCTGGCGAATCTTTGCACGGAAGGCGATCAGGGACAGGACACCGTGCAGGCCGTGGCGACGGCGCTGGCGCAAGCCTTGAGCCAGCATCCAGTGGCGGAGGCCGGCGGCCAGCCCGCGAAGCCGTATGTGGAGTTGGCGATGCTCGCGCGATATGAACACGCGCGCGTGGTTTTCAACTCGGCGCAATTCGGCGAGGCGATGGACCAGTTGCGGAGCGACGACCTGCGCCGCGCGCGCGCGAACTTCACGCTGACGAGCCTGGACGGCCGCGCGTGGACGCTTCGCAATTTGCACAGCAGCGTGGTGCTGGTGAATTTTTGGGCCACATGGTGCCCGCCATGTCGCAAGGAAATGCCCGATCTGGACGCGCTCTACAAGAAATTCAGGAACCAGGGTTTCGTGGTGCTGGCGATTTCCGATGAGCAGCCGGACACGGTACGGTCGTTCCTGGCGAAGCACAAGGTGAGCTATCCGGTGTTGCTCGATCCCGGCGAGGTGGTGCACAAGCGTTTCAACGTGGACGGAATTCCGAAGAGCTATCTCTACGACCGGGATGGCAGGCTCGTCGATGAAGCCATGGATATGCGGACCAGGCAGCAGTTTTCGACGATGCTGGCGAAAGCCGGTTTGGATTCGAAAGCGCGTTCGGGAGAATGAGCGCAGCCTTCGAAATCTTGCCCAAAATTAGCCGATTCCAATCGCGACCATAATTGAGAGCTGGATGACGGTTCCCGCCACACACGGTGCGTCTGGAATTCTGATCGAGCTGGGACTTGTCGTGTTGAGCTTGGCGATTCTTTCGCGCCTGGCCAGCCGGTGGAACTTTTCCGCGATTCCTTTTTATCTGCTCGCGGGACTCGCCTTCGGCAGCGGCGGCCTGGCGCCCTTGCGGGTCAGCCATGAATTCATCCGCACCGGCGCCGATATTGGCGTGATTCTGCTCCTGTTCATGCTGGGGCTGTCGTACACCGGGGCCGAGTTGAAGGGAAGTTTGCGCCATGGACTTCCCGCGGGCGCGATCGATTTCGTTTTTAATTTTATCCCGGGACTCATTGCCGGCTTGCTGATGCATTGGAACTGGATGGGGGCGATCCTCCTCGGCGGCGTGACGTACATCTCGTCGTCCGGCGTGGCGGCAAGGTTACTGTCGGATTTGCAGAGGCTGCATCACCCGGAAACGCCGGCCGTGCTCTCTGTTTTGGTTCTCGAAGACCTGGCGATGGCGATCTACCTGCCGATCGTTGCGGTATTGCTGGCTCGGGGCGATGCACGGGAAGTCGCGTTTTCCGTCGCGATCGCGATCGCGGCGGTATTGTTGGTGCTGATCGTGGCCGTGCGATACGGCGAAAGGCTCAGCCGGGCCGTCGCGCATGAATCCGACGAAATAATTCTCCTCACCGTGTTTGGCGCGGTGCTGCTCGTTGCCGGTATCGCCGAGCGCATTCACGTTTCGGCGGCCATCGGGGCGTTCCTGGTTGGAATCGCGGCCTCGGGTCCGCTCGCCGAGCAAAGCCACCGGCTGATTTCGCCGCTTCGCGACCTTTTTGCCGCGACATTCTTCTTCTTTTTCGGACTGGAGATCGATCCCTCCGTCCTCCCGCGTGTGCTCCCTTTGGCGCTGATTCTCGCGGGCGTGACAGCGCTGACCAAGATCGCCTCGGGATATTGGGCCGCGCGACGGGCCGGTTCCCACGTGAGAGGCCGGCTGCGAGCGGGAAGTGTGCTGGTGGCGCGCGGTGAGTTCTCGATCGTCATTGCCGGACTGGGATCGGCGCTCGAACCGCGGCTCGGGACTCTATCCGCGGCTTACGTGCTTTTACTCGCCATCGTCGGCCCGCTGCTGGCGCGTGCCGCAAAGTAGCGCGTCTGGCTCCCCCCACCCGTGAAATTCGGCGCGAGTGCGAAATCATCTGTTCGCAAGCGCGTTTACGGCAGCGCGAAGACCAGCAGCTGCGGACCGGGACCGGCGTGCCCGCGGGCCCCAAATGCCGCGCCCGCATCCATGATCACCACATACTGCTTGCCGCTCCTGCCCTGATACGTCATCGGCACGGCCGTGGCCTGGTAAGGCATATGCACGGACCAGAGCATCTTGCCCGCGCGCTCGTCGAATGCGCGGAACATGTTGTCGCCGGTGGCGCCGATGAAGACCAGACCACCGGCGGTAACGATAGGGCCTGCGAATGCGCCCGGACGGCCGGTGTTTTGCTTCTCGGGCGGCAAACCTTCGGTGATGCCGAGCGGCACCTGCCAGGCAACATCGCCGGTGTTGGCATTGACGGCGACTAACGTCTCCCACGGTGGTTTCTGGCACGGCCAGCTGCCCAGCGATTTACCGTTCGCGTCACGAGCGATCGCGTCAAACTGAGCATATTGGCCGGGGAACTCGGCGTTGGTGCCGCGATCGTAGGGAAGCAGGTCGCCATTATCGGCGCCCGGCTTGTACTTGGGATTGTTCGAAATCCATCCGAGCGCGCCCTGATTCTGCATGTTCACGATCACGTAGCCATTCGCCGGATCAGATGCCGTGCCGCCCCAATTTGCGCCGCCCGTCGCGCCGGGGAAGATCAGGGAAATTTTCGGGTGCGGATCGTTCGGCGGATTGTAGAGCCAGGGAGTGAACGGCCCTTCGTTGTAAAAGCCGCCGACTTTATCCCATAGCGCGTGGCAGGCCTGCGCGTGCTGCGCGGTGGTGTCGTCCGCGGTAACCATGTCGCTTAGTTTAAAGTCAACGCGAGCGAGCGGCGGAGGCTTCAGCGGGAACGGTTGAGTTGGAGAATAAACCTCGGTTGGGACGTTGCCTTTGGGAACCGGGCGTTCTTCCACACCGAAAACCGATTTTCCCGTTACTCGATTGAGAATGAACATGTACGCAGACTTGCCGGTTTGCACGACGACTGGAATTTTCTTGCC
Organism: Acidobacteriota bacterium; assembly: GCA_028876695.1. GTDB lineage: Bacteria > Acidobacteriota > Terriglobia > Acidiferrales > UBA7541 > Palsa-295. Next base: position 3,079 of record JAGWRH010000309.1, read on the forward strand.
GTTGCGCGTGATATCGATCAGCGCAGGCTCCGGCGGCAAGTCGAAATCCCAGAGCTCGTGATGGACCGTCTGGAAATACCACTTCAATTTGCCGGTGTTCGCGTCCACGGCGACCAGCGTGTTGGAGAACAAATTGTCGCCCGCGCGGTCGCCGCCGTAATAGTTCGCGGCCGGCCCGCCAATGGGCATGTACACAATTCCGCGCTTGGCATCCACGCTCATAGTGATGGACCAGACGTTGGAGCCTGTGCGGTCCTTCCAGGCGTCGCCGGCCCAAGTGTTGTTGCCCGTTTCTCCCGGATGTGGAACGGAATGGAAATCCCAGAGTTCTTTACCGGTGCGCGCGTCGAACGCGCGAGAATCTCCGGGGATACCTTTGGCGACTTCGTCCTGCGGATGGAGATGCTCTTCGCCGGGGCCGTACTCGTTCGCGCCGATGATCAACACGTTTTTGTAGATCGTGGGCACTTCGGCGAAAGGCACTTTCAGCGTGATTTCGCCGTTCATGCCGAAGCCGGCTGCCGGCTTGCCGTTAGCCGCATCGAGCGCCACGATTTTGTGGCCGCTCGCGAAGAAAATCCGCGCAGGGTCGCGCTTGCTGCCGGGCCAGTAGGCGACGCCGCGCGAGGATGCCAGTCCCGTCTTTAGCTTGTAGGTCCAGATTTCTCCGCCGGTGTCGCCATCGAGCGCGACGATTTTGTCGCCGGCGGGGAAGTACATCACGCCGCGCACAACGATGGGAGTCACTTCCGAGTAGGCTCCCGACTCCGGGCCGACGCCGCCGGGACGCATCGCGTAGGCCCACGCTTGCGTGAGTTTGCTAACGTTCGTGGTGTTGATCTGACGGAGCGGCGAAAAGCGCGTCGAGCTGAGATCCCTGCTGTACATGGGCCAATCCGCCGCGGGCGCTTCCTGCGCACGGGTGGGCAACGGCGATATTCCAATCACGAACGCGGCCAGCGCCGCGGCAATCCACGCACCCTTGGTCACTGAGTTCCCCCTGGCCTTTGATCATATTCCCTTGAGCTGCAAGCACTTGCGGTCGCTCAGCGGGTTCAAATCTTTGCCGGAACCGGGCGAGTATATCAGGAGTGGCGGCATTTGAAAGCCGCGCGTAGAGTTTTCCGAAATTTCCACAGCGGCGCGGTGACAAGTGTCCTAGACACGTGGGCACGACCGATATAGCATCCCGCCCTCAGTTCTCGCAGACGCGTGGGTCGGAGGACATTGAAATTTCTTTGAGAGGAACGACGTCATGAGCGATACGAGTGTCCATCGGCATCGGGCCGTGCTCTGCCTCTTCTGCAATCAACCGATCGAATTGCCAGCGATCGTTTCGAGGCTCGAAGAAGAAGATCACA
>JAGWRH010000310.1 GCA_028876695.1 Acidobacteriota bacterium
AGGGGCAGTGTGCCGCCCATGGCGCGCTTCATGAGCATCTGGATGACGAGCATGCGGTTGATTTCGTTGGTGCCTTCGAAGATGCGGTTGATGCGGCTGTCGCGGTAGGCGCGAGCGACGGGATAATCCTCGTGAAAACCGTAGCCGCCGAAAATCTGCACGCCTTCGTCAACGCAATAATCGAGCGTCTCGCTGCCCATCACCTTGGCTATGGAGCTTTCGATGGCGTATTCCTCGAGCACCTGCATGGCTTGCTTGACCTTATCGCCATTCGGCGCGCTCATGGCCGCTTCGATCATTCCGGCAGTGCGGTAGATCATCGACTCCAACGCGTATTCGCGGATGGCCATCTCGCCAAGCTTGGCTTTGATCAGGCCGAATTCGGCGATCTGCTTACCGAAAGCAGTGCGCTCCTTGGAATATTTCGAGGCGATTGCGATTACCTGTTTGCAAGAGCCGGAGCAGCTACCGCCGAGAGAGAACCGGCCGGCGTTGAGCGTGTTGAACGCGACGATGTGGCCGCGACCGATTTCGTAGAGCAGGTTTTCCTTGGGGATCGCCGCGTTTTCGAAAAACAGCGGCACGGTGGAACTGCCGCGGATGCCCATCTTGTTTTCTTCCGCGCCCACGGAGAACCCGGGCGTGCCGCGCTCGACGATGAAGGCGGAAAACTTTTCGCCGTCAACCTTGGCAAAGACTGTGTAGACATCGGAATAGGATCCGCTGGTGATCCACATCTTCTGACCATTAAGGATCCAGCTCTTTCCGTCTGGCGAGAGAACGGCGCGAGTGCGCGAGGCGAGGGCGTCCGAGCCCGCCTGCGGCTCCGACAGCGCGTAACAGGCCAGCAATTCGCCGGTGGCCATGCGCGGCAAATACTTTTTCTTCTGAGCTTCAGTCCCAAAATAGACGATCGGAATCGTGCCGATGCCGGTTTGCGCGCCAAAGGCGACCCCAAAAGACGCGTAGATGCCCATTTTTTCGGACAGCACCGCGGCGGAGACTTTGTCGAGCGCGGACCCGCCATATTCTTCCGGAATGCCTGCGCCGAGCAGCCCGATTTCGCCGGACTTCTTGATGAGGTCGCGCAGCAGCCCTTCTTTGTGCTTTTCGAGTTCGGGAATCCGCGGGACAACTTCGTTGACGATGAACTCTTCGGCGGTGCGGCCGATGAGGCGCTGATCGTCGTTCAGGCCGGCTGGAGTGAAAATTTCATCGGGCGAAGTATCGGAAACGAGGAAAGCTCCGCCGCGCTTCAGGTCCTGGGAGACTGGCGTTGTGGCCATGCTGGGTGCCCTCCGGTTGACTCCGCGCGAGAGGCGATGCGCGTGGCTATTTTACACCGTCGAAGCTGAGTCCGATTTTCCGCGAAATTCTCCGGCGCGAATCCGGTAGCGTGCGATTACGCCACGCGCTCGAAGATGCCCGCTGCGCCCATGCCGCCACCGATGCACATGGTGACCATGCCATAACGTGCGTTGCGGCGATCCATTTCGCGCAGAATCGATGCGGTGAGCTTAGCTCCGGTGCATCCGAGGGGGTGACCGAGGGCGATCGCGCCGCCGTTGGGATTCACGCGACCCGGATCGAGGCCCGCTACCCGGATCACTGACAGGGATTGCGCGGCGAAGGCTTCGTTGAGCTCGATCACTTCGACCTGGTCGAGTTTCAGCCCCGCGATTTTCAGTGCCTTGGGAATCGCGAAAACGGGTCCGATGCCCATTTCTTCCGGCGGGCATCCGGCGGTGGCGAACGCAACGAAGCGCGCCATGGGCTTCAGTCCATACGAACGCGCGCGTTCGGCGCTCATCAGGATGGATGCCGCCGCGCCGTCGCTCATCTGTGAACTGTTGCCCGCGGTCACCGTGCCATGTGCGTGAAATGCGGGCTTGAGCTTGGCAAGAGCTTCCATGGAAGTGTCAGCGCGCGGGCCTTCATCGGTATCGAACGTAAATTTCACGGTTTTGGGCTTGCCCCCGTTTGGTGAATTGCCCGGCGAGCCATTGGCGCTGGCTTCCAGCACGGTGTATTGGACCTCGGCGGAGACGATTTCGGCCTTAAAATGGCCGGCTGAAATCGCGGCGACGGCTTTCTTGTGGCTCGCGAGCGAGAACTCGTCCGCCTGTTCGCGCGAGACGGAATATTTGCGCGCCAGATTTTCGGCCGTGAGGCCCATATTGATGTACGTATCCGGGTAGTGGTCCATGAGCCATGGATTAGGCGATACTTTGTGGCCGCCCATGGGCACCATGCTCATGGAATCGACCCCGCCGGCGAGCACGATTTCGGCCTGTCCAGCCATGATTTGCTGCGCGGCGATCGCGATGGACTGCAATCCCGACGAGCAGAAACGGTTGACGGTCATCGCGGAAACTGTGACCGGAACGCCGGCGCGCAGCGACGCGATGCGCGCGACATTCATTCCCTGCTCCGCTTCGGGCATGGCGCAGCCGATCACGACATCGTCGATGTCTTTGGCGTCGAGACCTTTGGCGCGCGAGATCGATTCCTTGATTGCCAGCGCCGCCAGATCATCGGGGCGCGTGGCGCGCAACGCTCCCTTGGGCGCTTTGCCGACGGCCGTGCGCACGGAACTTACGATCACCGCTTCTCGCATGGTGCACCCCCGAATATCCCGTGAATGGAGCCGGACGCGGCGAGCACGCGCCGCGAGTACTCCACATTGGATGCCAGCGCGACAAAAAAAGCAACCGCCGCAACCAATGCGGCGTTGCCAAAGCAATGAGCATATTGGGAGTATTTCTTCTAATGAAATTGAATCGAGATGATCATCTCGACCGAAATCGGCTGGCCGTTCAATTTGGAGGGCTCGTACTTCCACTGGCGCAGGGCGCTGAGCGCCGCGGGACGGAGCAATTCCGGGCCGGAGATAACTCTCGTTTTAGCAACGTTGCCGTTCGTGTCGATGGTCGTATCGACCACGATGGTGCCGGTCACGTTGGCCTGCCGGGCAATCGGCGGATAAACGGGAAGGACTGACGATACCAGCCGCGGCGGCTGGATCTTTCCGCCCACGCGGACCGGCGCGGTCGAAACGGGTTTGGGCGGCGTCGGCAAACTCGGCGGAGGCGGTGCAGCCGCCCCGAACGACGCGACAGGTGCGACTGGGCCATTGGAACTATCAAGCGCCGGTGCAGCGCCGACTGAATTGGGCTTGCCACCTGCTCGAGTGACCGGCCGGGCCCTTATTGCGCCGGAAGCGCTGAGGATGGCCATGTTTGGCCGCTGAGGCGCGGACGATTGAACGCTGCGCCCGGCATCCGGCGCGGCAGTATGGCGCACTGGGCGCGGATTGAGATCGTTCGACTTTTCGGAAAGGTTTGGCTCCGTCCAAGCGGATGAAGACGCGGAATCGAGAGATGCGCTGTTTGCGGGGGCGGATTCCGCCGGAGTGACGGCCTGCGCGTCACTCGGCTGCGCGGAGGACGATACGGCAGGTTGAGACACGGGCTGCGACGCCGGTGCGGGTGCTGCCGATGCTGTGGAACTCAGAGCGGCCCCACCGGAGAAAGGCTGAAAGTAGAAGTGGTAAGCGGCGGCCGCACCCACCGCAAGCAACGCCGCGATTCCAATCGGAAGCCATATCTTGCTGCCCAACGATTGCGCACTGCGTCCGTACGATTGTGAAGCGTCGTCCAGCGCGACTCCAAACATCTGCTTTGGCAGCGGCAACCGAGATTCCAAAGCGCCGTTATCCGACAGCGACGGCGTTGCGGAGAACATCGGAGAACCCGCGTCGAGGCTCGGCGGCGGCAAGCTCGGTTCACGTGGAGCCGCATAACTGGTGACAGGCGAACTGGAGGCGCGCGCTGACGGAACGATCAGCGCGTCGATCGCGTCGGTAATGTCGGCGTCTGGGGCCGAGCGCGGCGTCAGCGCGTTCGATGAAACCGAAGTTGCGCGTGAACTGCGCGTCGAATCGGCCGGCGCCAGGATGTCTTCTTGCGTCCCAAGGGATGCGAAGGACGACTGCGGTAATTTTGGCGGCGCCGGTGGCCGGGGCGGGACGATCGCGGGCGATTCCGCACGCGGCCGAGGTTCCGGCGGCTTCACCGCCGGCTGCTCCACAATCGCGGGTGCGGCGGACGGCCGCAACACTTCCGGGGCTTTCCGTTCGACGGGCGGAGCGGCAACCCGCAGCGCAGGAGAGGCGTTCGTTGGAGAAGCGGCCTGTGATCCGGCAGCGGGTGGCGGCGCTACTCGCCGCACTTCCGGCCCGTCCGAGGGAAAGTACACACCCCAGTAACCGGGTTGCGGGCTGGTGAATTCGATTTCGACGTAGCTCTGCGCCTTGGCAAAGGCGCGCACCTTCACGACCCGGCAAATCGCGTCCTGCCGGGACTTCAGATTTGTCAATACCATCACGTGGCCGGCAGTGACCGGCGTGGACATTCTCAAGACGCCGCCTTGCGGAAACACGATCATGGTGGACGTCTGCTCTTCGAACGGCTGCGCCTGCGGCGAAGCTCCCGCCGAGGCGTTGGATACCAAAGAACCGTGTACATTGACCGGGATTTCCAGTGAGACGGCATCCGCGCGAAGGTGCGCCGATTCCAGTTTGGGTGGGCTATTTAGCTGCGATGATTGCAGTTCCTCGACAGAATTACCGGTTTCCAAAGATTCTTTCGTAGACGTCATATGCCGCAAACGGCGCGAAGCCGCCCCCAGTCGTCGCTAGTCATTTCGTACTAGGAGATTTTCAGAGGGCGGGACCAGGCGCGGCAATAGTACGTTGGTACCCGTTTGGAACATCCAGCGCGAATGACCGCTGGAAAAATCAATTAGCTGGGGGAGGCGATCAGTATTGCCGGGCCAGCGCTCCGACCATCGTCCGAGTGGCGTCCGATTCGAAGAGCAGAACGTTGTTGGCGTCGATCGCGTAGTAGATGAGCGGGAAAGTGGCCACATGCGCGGCTACCGAGGCTGTCCCGCGGCCATTCGCATCGGCGCCGCCAATATTGCTGGATGAGCCGAGCGGCGAGCCGATCACCAGCGTTCCGGAGTTGTTGATATCGAGATTTCCCGCTGGCGCGCCGCCCGCCGGAATGTTCATCTGGCCAGCGACGTCTTCCTCCGTGCCCGCCGAGCCTACTTGCGAGGAATCGATGACGCCACTCAGATTGAGCGCGAACGCGCCGCGCGGAGCCGTGGCGCTGGCCTGAAGGAATCCAACTCCCGAATCCATGAAATTGCGATCGAGCGAGATGATTTCGACGGAGCCGTTGGAAGCGAGGTAGGCCGCGTAATTGATCACGGTGTTGCCGAACTGGATCGGCAGCGCGATGCGCCCGAGGCTGGCGTCCACGGTATACGAAGCGCTCGCGACGCTCTGAGCGAGCTGCGTTTTGCCTCCATCGTTCACGTCCACCACGCCGCCCGTAATGCCGCCGTTGCCATCCGCGATCACCACGCCTCCCTGCGCGAAGGGACTGCTGGTCGTTAGATCGGTGCCGCCGAGAGTGAAGACATAATGGCCGCTAAAGCTGGAGGGTTGGTACAAACCATGCGCGGTGTTCGGCGCGGCGTAAGCGTCGCCGGAAAGGAGCGCGGTGTTATCGATCTCGACCAGCTTTAGATGCGCGCTATCGACCATGTAGAAGGCGTAGTCGACGGTGTGCACGGTAGTCTGCCCGCTCGTATTGTTCAGCGTGATGTAGCCTCTGCCGCTTCCCAGGTTATTTGTGTCGAGCGAGTAGGTGCCGTTCAACGACAGGTCGGGCGCATTCGACGGTGTTGCGTGGCCGCCGTCGTTGACATCCTCCTCTCCCGAATTGAGGGGAATATTGCCTGCGCCATCCGTATTGAAAATGCCCGCAAACTGAAGCGGAAATGCCGCCCGGCTGACTGCATCGATTCCTGAAATGCCGAAGACGTAATTCCCTGAAATCGAGGCCAAGGTTTTCAATTGCGCGGTATTTTGCAGGTCGATCGAGCCGCTTCCCGTGGCTGTCCCATCGAAACGGACGAGCAGCGCGTGCCGCGAGGCACCGCCGGCGGTCCCCGCGGCCAGCGTGAATTGCCACACTTCGCGGCTATTGACGGCGGCGGGATTATTCAGCGTCGCCGAACCGCTGCCATCAGGAAAAACCTGATACGTGCCGGTCACCGGAAGCGCCTTAGCCACGGTGGTTGCACCAGCACTGTTGTAGTCTTCCAGCGCGTTGAGAGTTCCCGCAGCCGGAGCTGTGGTAAAGCTCCCGGCGACTGCGAGCGGTCCACCATTCGAATCGCCACCGGAATAAGAAAACGCATACGAGCCGGTCAGCGAACTGTTCGAAAAAACCACCGTTGCAGTCGCAGTTCCGCTGTTTGCGCCGCTAGAAGCCGTGATGGTTACCGAACCACCGGGCGGAGGGGTGAGCGGGGCGGTGTATGCGCCAGCGGCGGTAATCGTGCCGACGGCCGCGTTCCCGCCTGCAATGCCGTTCACTTGCCACGCCGGCGTCACCGGATTCCCGGCGACCGTTGCGGAGAAATTCGCAGTCGCGCCGGCGGGAAGTGCCAGCGCCGCGGGACTGACGATCACGCCCGGCGCCGCGACAATGGTGATCGTCGCCGTACCCTTATCGCCGCTGGCGGCTGTATCGGTTGCGGTGATCGTAACGGTGGCGGGATTTGGGACTGCCGACGGCGGCGTGTAAAGGCCGGTATTCGCGTCGATGGTGCCGTTGCCGCTGCCTGAGGTTATGCTCCAGGTGAAGGTCGCAGCCGGTTGGCTCGGGAAGAAAGCGCTGAACTGGACCTGCGCATGGGAGTCGGCCGGCGCGGCGGCAGTTTGCGGGTATACGGTGACGACACCAGTAGCTGGGGGTGACGAACTGCCCCCTCCAGTGCTTTTTCCGCCGCAACCTGGAATTGCCAGCGCTACGGCGAATGCCACTGCCAGAACCGCGATCCGACCGTTATTGCACATCAGAAAGCTCCCGAGCTCGTATCCGCGAACGCACGCCAGCACGTGTGCTCCATCATCAGGCAGTTCACCTCAGTCTAGACGACGAGTTTTCATACAGTTTCTTTCCCCGAACCCTACCCAGATGCTACCGGCGTATGGAAGCAGACGCCCATCGATAGGAACGCGCGCAAATGGAAATAGTTGCTTGCGGCTACAGGCTTCATGAGCACAGTAACGGCGAAACTGACGCGAAAGTCGCGGCGCAATGCGTTAATTCCGCAGCGGCTTGCCGGTCTTCAGCGTGTGTGCGATGCGCTCCTGGGTTTTACGCTCACCGCAGAGGCTGACGAACGCCTCGCGCTCCAGATCGAGGATGTATTGCTCCGGAACGGTCTGTGGCGCGGTGATCGCTCCGCCGGAAAGGACATAAGCAAGCTTTCGGGCCACGACGCCGTCGTATTCGGTGGCGTATTCGCCGCGCACGAGCATGTGAATGCCGAGCCTGGCCGCGGAATAAAATTCCTCCCCGAGGACGCGGATTTCCGCGGGCGCGGGCGGATGATATCCGGCACGAACCATTGCCAACGCCGTCTCCTTCGCATCGGCAATTTGGCGGTCGCGATTCATCGAGATTAAGTCCGAGTCGCGCAGGAATCCGAGCGAGCGCGCCTCCGCGGCGCTCGTGGACACCTTCGCCATGGCGACGTTTTCAAATACGTGCCGGAGGACATGGAAAAGGTCGAGATTTCCGCCCGCGGCGCCCTGTTCATTGGCGCGAATGAGCATCTCCTTCGATCCTCCGCCTGCGGGAATCAAACCTACACCCGTTTCCACAAGCCCCATGTAAGTCTCCGCGGCAGCGTGGATTCGGGCGCTGTGCAACGGAATCTCGCAGCCGCCGCCAAGAGCCATGGCATGCGGCGCGACGACGACCGGCCGCGGCGCGTATTTAATAGCCATATTGGCGCGCTGGAACTGTTTCACGGCCAAATGGATATCGTCCCATTCGCCCTCTTGCGCGGTCATTAAGACGAGCATCAAGTTCGCGCCCGCGGAAAAGTTCTGCCCCTGATTGGCGATTACCATGGCCTCGAATTCCGTTTCCAGGCGCGCCACGCCGGCGTTCAACATGGCGATGATGTCGCCGCCGATGGCGTTCATTTTGGTGTGAAATTCGCAGCAGAGCACGCCATCGCCCAGATCAATCAAACTGGCACCGGAATTTTCCTGAACGACCTTGGTTTGCTCTTTGAGCGACTTCAGCACAATCAGCCCGGCGGGTTCGGTGAGCGGCATCATCGCCGCCG
>JAGWRH010000311.1 GCA_028876695.1 Acidobacteriota bacterium
GCGCAGGTGACCAACCCGGCCATCGATTCGATCCGCGAGGATCTGGTGATGTCGCTCAACAGCTACATCGGGCGCGAAGGCAATATCCTGGAAGAGACGCCAAAAAACTGCCACACGCTCAAGCTGCGGCACCCGATCATTTCGAATTGGCGGCTGGAGAAGATCCGGCGCGTCAGTTGGGGCGACTTCCTGGCGACCACGATTTCGACTCTATTTCGCGTGGACGGCGGCGAAGCGGAGCTCGAAAAATCCCTGGAAGCGCTGTGCCGGCGCGCGGCGCTGGCGATCCGCAATGGATATACGCTGTTGATTCTTTCCGACCGCGGCGTGGACGCGGAGTACGCGCCAATTCCCAGCCTGCTGGCACTTTCGGCGGTTCACAACTATCTCATTCGCGAAAAGACCCGCAACCAAGTGGCGCTGATCGTCGAATCCGGCGAGCCGCGGGAAGTGATGCACTTCGCGCTGTTGCTTGGGTACGGAGCGAGCGCCGTAAATCCATACTTGGCGATCGAAACTCTGGAGAATTTGTTTCGCGACGGGGCTTTTCCGGCCGAATACACGTGGGACAAAGTTTTCAAGAGCTATATGAAATCGGTCGATAAGGGGCTGCTCAAAGTATTTTCGAAAATGGGCATTTCCACACTGCAAAGCTACCAAGGCGCGCAGATTTTCGAAGCGATCGGGCTCAACCGTTCGATCGTGGACCGGTATTTCACAGGCACGTCGTCGCGCATCGAAGGCGTGAGCATGGAAGTACTGGCGCGCGAGGCGCTGATGAAACACGCGTTAGCGATGCAGCCGGCGAATGAGTTCAGCTACCCGTTGCGCCTGGGCGGCGAATACCAATACCGCGTTTCCGGCGAGCGGCACCTGCTGAATCCAATCACGGTTAGCAAGCTGCAACATGCCGTTCGGCAGGGCAAGTTTGAGACGTTCGAGGAGTTCGCGAAGATCGTCAACGACCAAAACCGCGAACACCTGATGCTTCGCGGCATGCTGGAAATCCGGGCGGTGGGACCGCCGGTGCCACTCGACGATGTCGAACCAGCGTCCGAAATCGTAAAGCGCTTCGCCACTGGCGCTATGTCGTTCGGCTCGATCAGCAAGGAAGCGCACGAGACTCTGGCGATCGCCATGAACCGCATAGGCGGAAAATCGAACACCGGCGAAGGTGGTGAAGACGAAGCTCGCTTTTTGGCAGACGCTGGCGGTGATCTGCGCCGGAGCGCAATCAAGCAGGTCGCCTCAGCACGGTTCGGCGTCACGACCACGTATCTCGTCAACGCAGACGATCTACAAATCAAAATTGCGCAGGGCGCCAAACCTGGCGAAGGCGGACAGCTGCCGGGACACAAAGTGGACGACGTCATTGCACGCGTGCGCCACTCAATTCCCGGAGTGGGTTTGATTTCACCGCCTCCACACCACGACATCTATTCCATCGAAGACCTGGCGCAGCTCATCCATGATTTGAAGAATGCGAATCCGCGAGCGCGCATTTCGGTGAAGCTCGTGGCCGAAGCTGGAGTCGGAACTGTCGCGGCCGGAGTCGCCAAGGCTCATGCCGATGTGATCTTGATCAGCGGGTACGACGGCGGCACCGGCGCGTCGCCGATCAGTTCAATTCGGCATGCGGGTATCCCATGGGAACTCGGACTTTCGGAAACCCAGCAGGTGTTGGTGCTCAACGATCTACGGAGCCGGGTTCGTCTGCAAGTTGACGGGAAGTTGCAGACCGGCCGCGACGTGGCGATTGCCGCGCTTTTGGGTGCCGAGGAATTCGGCTTCTCGACCGCGCCATTGATTTCCATGGGCTGCATCATGATGCGCAAATGCCACCTGAACACCTGCCCGGTCGGAGTGGCGACGCAGGATCCCGAGCTGCGCAAGAAATTCCAAGGGCAGCCAGAGCATGTCGTCAATTTTTTCTTTTTTGTGGCCGAGGACCTGCGCCGGATCATGGCCGAACTCGGGTTCCGCACCGTGAACGAAATGGTCGGGCGCGTTGATTGCCTGGTACAGCGGCAGGACGTGGATCACTGGAAAGCCAAGGGCATCGATTTGTCCGCGATTTTGCACGATCCACCGGTACCAAGCCATATCGGGCGCCGGCACCTCATCGAGCAAGACCACGGGTTGCAGGACGCACTCGATTGCAAATTGATCGAGATGGCGCAAGATGCCCTCGAAACTCGCGCGCCAGTCGCGCTCAGCCTTCCGATTCGCAATATTCACAGGACGGTTGGCACCATGCTGAGCGGAGACATCGCACGACGTTACGGCTCGGCGGGCCTGCCCGACGACACGATTCAAATTCATTTCACCGGATGCGCGGGGCAGAGTTTCGGCGCGTTTCTGGCGAAAGGCGTTACGCTGACACTCGAAGGCGACGCCAACGATTACGTCGGCAAAGGACTTTCGGGCGGCCGGCTGGTGATCTACCACTCCCAGCGCTCCGAGTTCATCCCGGAAGAAAATATCCTCGTCGGCAACGTATGCCTCTATGGCGCTACGAGCGGCGAAGCATTCTTCAGTGGCATGGCCGGTGAACGGTTTGCGGTCCGGAACTCCGGCGCGACAGCGGTTGTCGAGGGCGTGGGCGACCACGGCTGTGAATACATGACGAATGGACTCGTCGTTGTGCTCGGAAGCACTGGCCGCAATTTTGCAGCTGGCATGACGGGCGGCTTGGCTTACGTCCTCGATAGCAAAGGCGATTTTGGCGCTGTTCGCTGCAACCGCACCGAAGTCGACCTCGAACCAGTGACGGAGCAGGCCGATATCGACAAATTGCTCGAATTGATCTCCCGTCACGCGGAATACACAGGTAGCCCGCAGGCGAAGTGGATTTTGGACAACTGGCAAGCAACCTTGCCGAAATTTGTGAAGGTGTTCCCGCACGAATTCAAGCGCGTGCTGGGGATTCCTCGCGTTTCCGCAGAAGTGCTGGCCTCACAAGCCCGCAAGCCCGCGGAGGGCCCGGTGATCCATGGGTAAGATTACCGGCTTCAAGGAATACACGCGGGAAACACCTGCGCGGCGCGCGGTGGAAGAGCGCGTCAACGATTACCGCGAGGTTTATCGTCCATTTCCCGACGGCAAGGTCCGTACCCAAGCGGCTCGCTGCATGGACTGCGGCATTCCTTTCTGCCATACAGCCTGCCCGGTTAACAACGTCATTCCGGATTGGAATGATCTGGTGTATCGCGACCAATGGCAGGACGCGATTCGCGTTCTGCACTCCACCAACAATTTCCCGGAATTTACCGGCCGAATTTGCCCAGCTCCCTGCGAGGCCGCATGCGTTCTGGGCATTAACGAGCCGCCGGTCACGATCAAACTGATCGAAAAGTCGATCGTCGAGCGGGCGTGGAGCGAGGGCTGGATCCGTCCGGAACCTCCTGAGACGCGGCTTTCGAAGCGCGTGGCCATCATTGGCTCCGGCCCCGCGGGGCTCGCCGCGGCGCAGCAATTGAACCGCGCCGGGTACTGGGTCACGGTTTTCGAGAAGTGCGATCGCATCGGCGGATTGCTGCGCTACGGCATCCCGGACTTCAAAATGGAAAAAACCGTCCTTGATCGGCGACTCGAGCAGATGCTCGCTGAGGGCGTGGTTTTCCAGACCAAATCGCATGTCGGCCAGAACGTGCCGGTCGAGGATCTGCGCAAGGAATTTGATGCCATTCTTCTGAGCGGAGGCGCGGAAGCTCCCCGCGATTTGAAAGTTCCCGGACGCGATTTAAAGGGCATCCACTTTGCTATGGAATTTTTGCCGCAGCAGAACAAAGCAATTGCGGGTGACCAAGTACCGAATCAGATCCTCGCTACCGGCAAGCATGTAGTGATCATCGGCGGCGGCGACACGGGCGCGGATTGCCTTGGCACCTGCCACCGCCAGAGGGCCAAGTCGATCACGCAATTCGAAATTCTGCCAATGCCGCCGCTCGAACGTTCGCCCAGCACTCCTTGGCCTCTCTGGCCGCTCCAGTTGCGCGTCGAAAGTGCCCACGAAGAGGGCGGCTTGCGCGACTGGGCCGTGGGCACCACGAGCTTCACCGCGGACGACAAGGGAAACGTGAAAAAGCTGCATGCGATTCGCGTCGGGCCGGCGCCAAAGTTCGACCCGATTCCCGGAACTGAGTTTGCGCTCGATGCCGATCTGGTGCTGTTGGCGCTCGGATTCACCGGGCCGGTACGCGAAGGCATGATCGAGCAGTTCGGTGTGAATCTTGACGCGCGGGGAAATGTGGCTACGAACGGCCGCTATATGAGTTCTGTTCCCGGCGTATTTGCAGCCGGCGACATGCGCCGAGGGCAATCTCTAGTGGTCTGGGCCATCGCCGAGGGGCGTTCCGCTGCGCAAGCTATCGCTCAATATCTGCGAGACGGCGACAGCTTCAAATAACCTGACTCGCACCACCCACAAGTTCCGCGTCCGGTCCTCTGAATTAGACTGGAGCAGTTCCCTATGTCGGCAAGGTCTGCCCGCGCGTTTCCGTGGCGAACGGCACGATCAATATCCCTACCCCGAAAGCAATCGCCGTGTAGGCGACGGGCGTACCGATGGTGCCCATCGAATGCACCATGGCGCCGACCGCGAAATTCGCCCCC
>JAGWRH010000312.1 GCA_028876695.1 Acidobacteriota bacterium
GCTCCGCGCGGAAACGGGGCGATCCGGTGCGGACGCGGGAGCGCTGATGAAACGAAGGGCAATCTGGCGGCGGGCAGGCGTACTCGTAACTTCGCTGATGGCAGCGATGGCGTCAGTGGCGATGGCCGGGCATGGACGGTCGAAGCAGAATGCTCCCTCCAGTTCGCCAGCCACAGTGGAAAGTCGGGTGGATGCCATCCTCGGCCGGATGAGCCTGGAACAGAAATTCCATCTGATTGGCGGCGTAAATGGATTTTACGTGCGTGGATATCCAGAGTTCGGTTTACCTTCGCTGAAAATGGCAGACGGTCCGATGGGAGTCCGCAATTATGGTCCGGCGACGGCGATGCCGGGTGGCATCAATTTGGCCGCTACGTGGGATTCGGCGCTCGCTCGCGCAGTCGGTGAACAGATCGGGAGCGACGCAAGAGCCAAGGGAGTGAATTTTCTGCTGGGGCCGGGCGTGAACATTTATCGCGCGCCGCTGAACGGAAGGAACTTCGAGTATTTCGGAGAAGATCCCTATTTGGCATCGCAGATTGCCGTCGGGTACATCGAAGGTGTACAGGGAGAGGGGGTAAGCGCGACGATCAAACACTTTGTCGCGAACAACTCAGAATATTCACGGCATACGATCGATGAAACGATTGACGAGCGCACGCTGCGGGAAATCTATCTTCCGGCGTTTGAGGCGGCGGTGAAGGAGGCGCACGTCGGCGCCGTAATGGACTCCTACAACCTGGTCAACGGCGAACATTTGACGCAGAACCGTTTTCTCGATACGCAGGTGCTCAAAGATGAGTGGGGCTTCCGCGGCGTGCTCATGTCCGACTGGCTTGCGACTTACGACGGTGTCGCTGCCGCGAACGCCGGTCTGGACTTGGAAATGCCCTCTGGGACGTTCATGAATGAAGCGAATTTGATTCCGGCGATTCGCAAGGGGAAGATTTCAGTTGCCATGATTGATGACAAGGTGCGCCGCATCCTGCGCCTAGCGATCGAATCACACTGGCTCGAGCGCCCGCAGACAGATCTCTCCATTCCTCGGTACAACCTGAAGGGGCGCAAGGTCGCACTCAAAGCTTCCCTTGAAGGCATGGTCTTGCTGAAGAACAGCCGAAATCTGCTCCCGCTGGATGCGAAACACATGAAGTCGATTGCTGTGATCGGCCCCGATGCCTATCCGGCAGCGCCTGTGGGAGGCGGCAGCGCAGGCGTGCGTCCATTCTCGGCCGTCAGTTTTCTCGAAGGAATCGCCAATGGACTGGGTACATCGGTGCGGACCCTTTATGACCGCGGCATCCCTTCGCTGGGTGAACTGGCGGCGAAGACAAATTTCTCGATTCAATCATCCGGCGGCGAACCGGGATTGCAAGCTGATTACTTCGCGGGTGGTGAGCTGACTGGTGATTCAGTCATGCGGCGAGTTGAGCTGCATATCGATTTCGGTGAAACGGCGGGCGCCGATATCGGTTATGCGGAGCCTGCGTATCCGGCGGGTGCTGAGTCCGCGCGCTGGAGCGGCTATTATTCAGCGGCGAACGCGGGAGCGTACGACTTCTTCGTCCAATCCACCGGCGAAGCCGGCGGTTACTACCGAGTGTATGTGGATGGCAATCCGGTGCTGGATAATTGGACGCAAGCGCGCGCTCTCGTCGGATACGCAACGCTGTCGCTCGACGCGGGGCCTCATAAAATTCAGGTGGAACACCGCGGCAGACCCGGCTTTCTAGGCATGCGGTTTCGGTTTGGAATCGTGCCCCAATCCGAGTATGTCAATTCGGCGGCCGAAAAGCTGGCGGCCGAAGCTGACGCCGTGCTGCTGGCGGTGGGTTTCGATCCGCAATCGGAAAGCGAAGGCTCCGATCGCACTTTTCGTCTGCCGCCGGGCGAGGACCAGCTGATCGAAAAAATCGCGAGCATTAATCCGCGCACCATTGTGGTCATCACGTCCGGCGGTTCTGTGGATATGAGCGGCTGGATCGACCGTGTGCCGGCGATACTCGAGGCGTGGTATGCGGGGCAGGAAGGCGGGACAGCGCTGGCGCGAATTCTTTTTGGTGAAGCCGACCCTTCCGGACGCTTGCCGATTACGTTCGAACGGCGCTGGGAAGACAATCCGGTTCACGAGGACTATTACCCGGAGCCGGGCAGCAATCGCGTGGCGTACAAGGAAGGCGTGTTCATTGGGTACCGTGGATACGAGCGCAGCGGAGTTAAACCACTCTTTCCGTTCGGATACGGACTTTCATACACGCGATTTCGTTACGGAAACCTGAAGATTCAGCCGATCGAGAGTCCTCACCGGTCCGGCGAGTCCGCTTCGACAGGCATTCAGTATGATGTTTCATGGACGGTCACGAATATAGGGCCTCGAAGCGGAGCCGATGTAACGGAGGTGTATGTGGGGGAGGCGCATCCGCGGGTCCCGCGCCCCGCGCGGGAACTGAAGGGCTTCGCACGCGCGAACTTGCGCTCGGGAGAGACGCGCCGGTTGCACGCGGTACTCAATAGCCGAGCCTTCGCTTATTTCGACGAAACCGCACACCAATGGCGCGTTGATGCGGGTGAATTCAATGTGTACGTTGGCAACTCCGTTGATGAATTGCCACTGAAAGCGATAGTTTCGCTGACGAAAGCGCAAGCGGCCGCTGGAGCCTCCCGGCCGTAGAAGCCGTTGCATCAGAACCTCCCCTCGATGCACTTCTTCGAAAACTGAATTACGCGACGATATTTCCTCCGGTGAATATCGATTCGAGCTTCTGCCGATGATCCCAAAAATCTGCCCATAAATCGCCCACCTTCTGGATTCGCCCGCGAATTGTTTTCAAATTCCAGCGGTCAGGCTTCAGTGCGCCGCGCAGTTCATCCACGCGGACGGGCGTGGAAATTGGCGCATGGCGGTGCGCCCTGACGGAGTAAACGCAAGCGAGAGATTGCCCGCGCGAATTTTGGTGCGCGTCGATATAGATCGAGCCGCGAGCCCGCTTGGTCACCGTGCGCTCAGAAGTGAGCACACCGGGATGTTCGTTGGCTACGAGATCCGCGATTCCCTGCACGAACAGGCGTACTTGCTCAAAGGTGTAGCGAGGCTCCAGGGGGACGTAGATGTGAAATCCGGTCGCGCCGGAGGTCTTGGGATAAACTCTGAAGTGCAGGCGCTCGAGCACGTTCACCAACAGCCTGGAGAACTGAATGACATCGGGAAAGGTAGCACCCTCGGATGGGTCAAGGTCGAAAAACGCATAATCGGGATGATCTTGGTCGTCGTAGCGGCTCGACCAGGGGTTGTGGTCGATGCAGCCCAGATTTGAGAGGTAGAGCAGCGTGGGCCTGTCGTTGGCGACGATGTAGCGGACGGCACCGCCCTTGTGGCGGCCGCTTTCGGATCCGATCGCGGCGGTTCTCACCCACTCCGGCGTACCTTTCCCGGCATCTTTTTGAAAGAACGGAGCGCCATCGATTCCATTTGGATAACGGCGCAATACGAGCGGGCGATCTTTAAGAAACGGGAGGATCATTGGCGCGGCCCAAAGGTAATACGCCAGCAGGTCGCGCTTGCGGTAGCCGCTTTCCGGGAAATAGACTTTATTCAGGTTTGTCAAACGAAGTTCCCGGCCATCGACTTCCACAAACAGTTCTTCCGTGGTTCCGCGCGACAGCTCCTTCTCGATTCGCTCGTCGTCTTCTGATTCGAACGCGGCCGCTCGATGTCGAGCGATCGAATTGCGCCGAACGCGTTTCGACTGCGGACCGGGGTTTGCTTGAGAACGCTTCTCGATCTCGTTCGATATCGGGCGCGATGGTTTCATCTGCGATTCGAAGGTGCAATCCCGGGGATTGTGGTCCTCATGCAACCCGAGATAACGAGGCTGGCGCAGGCGCCGATCCTCCGTCCAATTGCCGAACCGAACGCGGGCGACGAGTTCGGGCCTCGTGTAATAAGCGCGCTCTCGAGTGTCAGGCTCTTCCACAAATGGCGATTTGCTGGTTCGCAAATCCTGCAGCCGCGGCCAGAGCCTTTGCTGCGTCTCGACCGAAAAACCGCTTCCCGCGCTGCCGATGTATCGCAGCTCGCCGTCATCATACAAACCGAGCAATAGCGCTCCGAAAAATTCCCGAGAGCCGCGCGGATCGGTCCAGCCGCCCACGACCGCGTCCAGTTCCTGGTCGAGC
>JAGWRH010000313.1 GCA_028876695.1 Acidobacteriota bacterium
GCGTCATGGCCCACCATGCCGCAAATCCCAGCAAAATCTGCAGCCCGAAAAACGAGTGCAGCCAGATCACGCCTTTGCGCAGCGTGCGGCTCTCCGTAAACCGCTTCTTCACCACCCGCCCGGTCCAAACGACCATTGCAGTAACCACCGCCGCGCCCACCAGGTGCGGAATGATATCCGTTGCTCCGTGCCGGTAAGCAGCGCCGAGCAAAATCTGCGCTAGGATCACGCCGGTCGTCGCCGAGGCCAGCGCCGTGGCGCGCGGCGAACCGCGATCCTCAAACTGCGGCGCGTGTTCGCGCCACCACGGGCTCAGGTAAACCGTGAGCCCGACGAGCGTGAGGAAATATATCTGCGCCAGCGTCGCGTGCGCTGTCGCCGAAACCGACGGGTCGCCTTCCAGCACGCGTAACCCGCCCAGCAGCGCCTGCGCAATCACCAGCCCGACGGCAGTCCATCCCAGCCGCCGCGCCAGCCGTCGCTTCTCGACGCGCTGGATCCAAATCGCCAGCCCGAGCGTCAGCAGCGCCACGATGCCCGCCACCACCCGATGCGAATATTCAAAGCGTATGCCGCCTACGAAATGCGCGGGAAAGAGCGCGTGATTGTGCGCCAGAGGCCACGTCGGGATGGAATCGCCCGCGTCGTTGTTGGTCACCAGCGCCCCTGCCATCAGAAGAAGAATCGTGCAGCAGGTGGTGAGGAGCGCGAATCGGTAAGCGCCGCGAGAAGTTAGTTTGCTACTGTCGGCCATCGTGAATGAAATCGGACCCTTCATTCTACGGACGCCTCACAAAAAACGCAAAGGATTCTGTTCTAGAGGCTAGAGGCTGGGAGTTAGAAGCTAGAACGGAAATTCGGTCGATTTGCGCGGAGGAGGCGTGGCGTAGTGCGCGGTGAGGGGTTTGAAGGTTCGAATTTGTGTCGATCTGAGTGAAAGGCGAGGGTGCATTTTCAATGACTTGCGAGGTGTTTAGATCGTCCGGCTGTGTCGATCTGGCGCCACCGACTGAAGTAGGGGGCTGACACGGAGCGTTGCTAGAAGCTAGAGGTCGGAAGCAGGAGGCTGGACGATTCGCTGGATTCATCGCGCTGGCACCTCCTTTCTTGTTTCTTGAACGATTTACAGACAAACGAGCTGTGTGCGCCGCCGATGATGGTTCAAGCTGCGCTGCCTGCCTGCGACAGGCAGGCCCGCCCTCAGCAGGTTTTGAGCGGGCAACAAAAACGAGGAACGGTAGCATGGGAATCACGCAGCGTACAGGTTCAATTTAGCGATAGTACTTGCCGAAGGCCAGGGGCTGGAAGTTCAAGGCGAGAAGAAGACCGCATCTTTGCGATTCGAGATCGCCGAGCGAAGTTCCCACCATCATGAATCCGAGCGTGAGGCGTCCGGCGAGAGAATTGATGAGGTGCGATGCGGACACCGCACCCGGTTTGTAACGCTATAGCTACTCGGGCTCGCAGGACACCGACGACGAATGATAGGTTGGGTGAAGGTGCGTTTGGTTGTCGATCGGCTCGTAGCTGCCGGAACACGCCCAATATCCGCAGGAAGAACCAGGATCTTCGTATACGATCGCAGGAGAATTGGAAGCTACCATACCGCCGCTGTCCGGCGTGGCGAAGACGCGATTCCGAGCGAGCCCGATCAGCCGGAGTTATCAGCCCGTCCGCTATCGCAGCCTGCGCGCGGATCTCGCTACCAGAGCAGGCCGCAGGACTGGTTGCTTTCCGACTGCGGCACGGCGAACCAGTAGAGTTTCACGGGACTCGAATCCACGGCCGATGCCCCGCCGGTTGTGGCCCAGATTCCGCCGCCCTCGCCGCCGTAGGTTTGGCCGGGCTTCAGGGTGACGGATCCGGTTTCATCCTTCGCGGGCTGGCCGCCGCGCGCGAAGGTGAAGGTCACGTACAACGGCAGGTTGGAATTATTCGTCAGAAAACCGACTGCGAAACCATCGGAATTGAGCTTGGAGGTGGCGGTCACGAAACCTGATTCATTAAGGCAGGTAACAGCGCCGGTGGAATTGCTGTTGCCAGCGGAAGAGCTGTTCGAGGAAGCGGCGGCTTGCTGCTGCGCCTGCTGCGCCGCTTGTGCGGCAGCCTGGGCGCGCGCTGCGGCGGCTTGCTGCTGCGCCTGTTCGCGCGCTTCTTCCTCGCGCTGCTCGGTGGCGCGCTGTTGGGCGGCCTGGGCGCGGGCGGCGTCGTTGGCGGCGCCCAGGGCGACCATGTTCGCGGCTTGCTGGTTGGCGGTGTCGACGATGCTCGGCTGCGGATTCTGCTGCATCTGCTGAGCGAGCGCACCGCCAAAGCTGGCATCGCGATGCGGAGCTTCCTGAACTTCTTCACCCTGCAGACGAGCGATTTCCGAGCGGTCGTCGTCGGCCTGATTGCGGTCCTTGGCGGCTTCGGAGCGGAATTTGGCTACTCCAATTGAATTGATATTTTCGCAGCCCTGCCGGGCGATGGCCGCGTACGGGCCAAATCCGCCGACGCAGTTGGAATTGGCGGCGAGATTATCGGCGTTGTGGTCCGCGTCGTTGGCGTCGCTTTCGAGCCGCTGGATTTCGCTGTTCAGGCTGTCGATTTTGTCCTGAACTGCCTGGCGGTCCGGTGTTCCATTATTCGCCTGTTCCGAAGCATCTGCCTGGGCCTGGTTCTGCGCGCCCTGCTGTTGCTGCGCCGCGATCAATTTCCAACTAGCGAGATCGGCGCAACCCCGAGTGGTTCGCTGACAGAGGTCTTCACCGACTTTCTGAATGCGCGCAGGTTGGCTGAAATAGCCGTTGTAAGCACCGGAAACGCTAAAAAACGCGGAGTTCACGCACCAATCGATGCCGCCTTTCGGCGCGCCCGAAACGCACGACGGAGAGTTATCGGCGACGGCAAGCGCCCCCGCAAAGTTTTCCGTGGGATACCCGATCGCCTGCGCCAGCGATGAACATTCCTCGGTCTGGTTTGCCGATCCTTGGGAATTCGCAAGGGCGCAGGCTCGGAATAGAGCCTGGTACACCTGGTAGTGCGCCTGTGAGGCGGTGAAATCCATAGAGTCATACCCGGGATCCGGCGTGCGCAATTTTGATGCGACGTCTTCACATGCGCTCTGTTTGGCGAGCACATTGCAGTCCTTCCATGACTGCTTTAATTGCTTGGCATCCCATTTGTCCAAACCGCGCGTCGCGTTTTTGTCCGGGCGGTCGAGTTGCCAGGATTGTGCAGCAACGAGCAGCGATTTCACGTCTTCCGGAGTGAGTGTGCTGACGTTCGTGTTTGCATCAATCGCAGTGAGTGGCGGGCGATTGGGCGCGCAGTAGCCGCCGTAACCAGCGTCCCAGCGCGACCCGGCGGGACAGGGGTGGGCTGCTACCGCTGCTGCCGCACCAGTCGCGGCGGCGGATTCGGCACCGCTCCCCGGGGCGCCCTGAGCCAGCCATTTTTCGAGGTCGGACGCGCATTTTTGCGCTGCTGAGTTGCCCTGCGCCGCAGACTTTTGATACCAAGACAGCGCTTGCGAGAGATCCACGGCGGTTCCCAGGCCGCGCTCGAAAATATGCCCGAGCATGAGTTCCGCCACGGCGCCGGCGGGCCACCCGCCGGAATAGTTCTGGGCTGCCGCTTTTTCGAACCAGCCGCGCGCTTCACCGTAATCGCGCGTAATCTGGAATCCATTGTATCGATTGCCATAAAAGACGAACGAGCCGTACAGGTATTGGGCCACCGGGTCGCCCTGTTGAGCCTGCTGCGCGTAGCAGTAGAGGATTGTGGAGTTTACGGGAGTCGGAGATTTCAACGGAGAACTCGGATCGAGAGTTTGGGCGTTGCGCAGCGCAGCCACCACGCCGGCGCACGCGCCCGTTGTCGTTTGCGCGCGCGACAGGCCTGGGGAGAACAGCACGAAGATCCAGCACAGGAGCAGGGAGAAAGCCGAGCGAACGAATACCGGTGGGGCAGGGCTGGGCCGCATGCGGATAATGCCTCCGGAAAAAAATTATGAATATGAATTAATTGCGTCGCCAGTTCCCAAAAGGCGCGGCGCAATGGTGGCAGGGTAAGCGGAGGCGAGCAGGCCGCCAATGGTACGGAAGTCCCGGCGTGTAACGCGGGAGTTAATGCCGAACGCAAATGTGCCGCCAGGCGGCAAACTCAGGACGCTCCGAAAGCGCCGAGACAAAACGCGCTAGCGGGATTGGGAGGCGCCGTCGAGGCTGGCTTTGCCGTAGAGGTGGAGGACTTCGTTGGCGCGGCGAATGAGGTCGGAGGGGACTTCGCCGGGCTTGTAATCGATCCAGCCGACAGAAATCGTCAGGCTGACGTCCTTGCCGGAAATTTCCATGTCGAGTTCGCCAAGACGGTCGAGGACGTGCTTCGCGTCGTTGAGGCTGCATTCGGGCAGCGCAATCAAGAAGCTATCGGATTCGACGCGCATGGCAAAATCGGCGCCGCGGCTGGCCTTCCGCAGGCGATTCGAGAACTCCTTGATCACTGCGTCGGCGGCGGCCGCACCGTAGCGGCGAGGAAATTGAGCGAAATCGTCGAGCTGGATGGCGCCGATGCTGAGCGGCGTCTTGCGGCGGCGGGTGCGGGCCACTTCCTTGCCCAGCAGATATTCAAACGATGCGCGCGTGCAGAGGCCCGTGGCGGAATCGAGACGGAACGAGTCCTGCGGCGCGGCGCCTGCCGGATTCATCAGCGCGTCGCCGGAGCTTTGCATCGCGCGCAATTCCCGTTCCTCGCGGCGGAACCACCACTGGCGATAGACCATCCACGCGTCAAAGAGCAGCAGCAATTCGAACGCCGCCAGGCGCGCCTGCGCGGGACTGACGCTGTAGATGTGCGTGGCGTGCGTGAAAAGCGAATGGAACGCGGACAGGATCAAGACAGCGCCCGCGAGCAGAGTGGTGACCATCGCGGAAAACCACAACCACCACTCGCGCCGGTCAGATTTCGACGTCGGAATTCCGGCCGGGCGATCGAGGCTGGTTGGCATCGAATGCGTTGAGAAAGGGAGCCTCTGAGATTGCGGCTCAAGAGAAAGCCTATCCGCGCCCGCCCGCGAAAACAACTGTATGGAAGGACAGGCGCGCGCACCTGTACCAAAGACCAGCGCGGAAACGTTGCTCTGTGGAGCTAGAAAGCTCGGGCGGCGGTAGCCGGCCAGTCCCGTCAGGCAGATTGAATGACGGTAATTTCCTGCTCCACGGCGGCGAGGACGCGATTCACGGAAATGGCCAGCATCACTGGCGAGTAGGAGTTCTGGCGTACGTAGTCGCCGCGAACGTAGTCCGGCAACTGCGAGGGATCGGACGCGGCCTGGACGACCAAGCCGCGCGGCAGCGGGCCGTTACGCTGCGGATCGGTGGTGCCGAAGAGGCCAATCACGCGCGTGCCCAGCGCGGCGGCCAAATGCAATGGGCCGGTATCACCGGCGATGACGAGGCGAGCTTCGGCGAGCAGGGCGGCAAGTTCGTGAATATCGAGCGAAAGCGCCACGGGCTTGGCGGGCGCGGCGCCGCGAATGATTTCGCGCGCCATGGCTTCTTCTCCCGGCGCGATATTGATGATGGCCGGCAGATGATGACTTCGCTCGATCGCCGCAGCGAGCGCGCCGAAGCGCTCCGGAGGCCAGCACTTCGATTTCCAGCCGCCGCCGGGGCTCATTACCACGTACGCAGCCGCGACGCCCTCGCGCGCGAGGCGTTCACGCACGTGCTGCGCCGCGTCGAGCGGGACTCGCAGCGGAAACTCGGGGACGGCGGACGGCTTCGCGCCGGCGCGCAAGGCGAGGTCGATAGTCATATCGGAGATGTGGCGGCCGCTGGGGACGACGCGTTCGGTGTAGAAGAGCGCGGCGCCGGGCTCGCGCGTGGATTGCGCGGCGCGTCCGATGCGCCGGGGCGCGCCGGAGAGCCAGCCGAGCACGGCGGAGCGGTAGCGGCCCTGCAGATCGAGCGCGCAGCCGTAACGCGCGCGGCGCAACCGGGCAATCAGCGCCAGGACGTCGCGCGGCCCGCGATCGAGAGGGATCACGTGGTCCACGCAGGTGACCAGCTCGACGAGAGGCGACCAGCGGCGGTCAACTACCCAATCGATTTGCGCCGCGGGAAACGCGGAGCGCAGCGCGGCAACCGCAGGAATGGTGTGCACCAGGTCGCCCAGCGAACTCAGGCGCACGATCAGAAACTTTTGCTCGGATGGAACCGTCATCGATTAGAAAAAACGCCGGAAGCTATGGTACGAGATTTCCAGAAATGGGGCCATGATTCGGTTTCCGAGATTCGGGGCCAGCGACACTTCAGAGGGGCGCGGAATCGCGCGGCTGCGATTCGCGAGGGCGCAACGCGCCGAAAAATTGCTTTACGGAGGCCGAGAGCCTGTGGCGAAAGATGGCCAAGCGCTGATTGCTGGTGTCGTTGACCCAATTGAACTGGATCACGCGGCGTTCGCCGTGAAAGGGCAAATGGCCGTGCCAGGAGCGATCGGAGCGCAAGAACGCGACCAGCGTGCCGCCGGAAGGAGGCACTTCGGCGGCGAAATCGTTGATATCTTCGCGCGAGCGCAGCAGGCGCAGGCGGCCGCCGGAATCGTCCCAACCGGGATTGACGTACAGGAGCACGGTGATGATTTTGCCGGCCGAATCGCAGTGAATATTGCCGTCGCGCGCGCCGCAGCGGCCCCGCGCGGTAATCGTGGTCGGCCGGTTCGTAAGATCGACGCCGAATTTCTGTTCGAATGCTTCGCGGAATTCGCCGGATTCGAGCGCATCGACCAGAGCCTGGAATCCGGGGCCGAATTTCAGGGACTCGAGGGGAAAGCTGCCGGTCTGCTCGATTCGCGGGTAATCGGCGTTCAACCGGCGCAGCGCTTCTGGCTTCACAAATCCGGGCAGAACGAGGTGCTGGTAGGGATCGCGCACCAAAGGCGCGGCGCGAAAGGCTTCGAGGTCGAGAATCGCGTCAATCATGCGGGTTGATCACAAGCTATCGTGCGGCCGGGTCAGTGTCAATCCCGATGGCCCGCAGCCCCGGTTATCGGTGCCAGACCGGATTTACGCTTTCGCTACTTTGGCCCGCGGATGCCAGTGTTCGGCGATGCGAGCAAGTGTTAAGGTGGGGTTTCCACGGAGAAACCGGTGAGCGAAACGGCCACATCCGCGCCCGAAACACCGAACGCCGGCGGCGCGGACAAGCGGCGCAGCACGCGTGTGGTGCGCGCGGTGCCGATCATCGTAATCGGCACGGACGCGCTGGGCCAACCCTTCCGCGAATCGACCAGCACCATCGTGGTGGATTGCTTCGGCTGCAAATTTCAATCGCAAAATTACGTCCCGAGGAATTCCACGGTTACGGTGGAAATCTTTCACGCGCCAGGGTGGGACCGGCGGGTGATTCGCGGGCGAGTGGTATGGCTTCAGCGACCGCGGTCGCACCGGGAAAAATACCAGATTGCCGTGGAGATGGACGTGCCGGGGAACGTCTGGGGCGTGTCGCCCCCGCCGTCGGACTGGTTCCCGCATCCGGATGATATTGGGCAGGCGCCGATCGAAGTGCTGGACCCCGTTTCATCCGACGCGCAGAACGGACTGGCGGAAGGCGCCGGGCGCGACATTGAAATCGAGAACCCTTCAGATGCCTCAAATTCGCCCTCCGCGGCAATCGCGCCCGCTGAACCGGAGGAGATCACCTTCACGCGCGAGCAACTCGATGGCGAGCTGCGGGAGGCAATCGGAAAAACGCTGCATTCGGTCATCGAGAAAGCGGCCCGCGACGCGGTTCGCGATCTGGTGGAAGACGTAGCCGATCGCAGCAGCGAGATCGTGGAAGCGGCGCGGCGCATTTCGCAGGAGACGGCCGAAGAAGTGGACGCGAAGCTGCGCAGCGCGCTGGACGAGGCAGTGAAATCGCTGCGTATCGACATCCCAAAATCGCTGGCGCCGAAGCAGCGCCGCCGCAGACCAACGAAGCGCGACGAGTAGCGCGGCGCGTTTGCGAGCGGAGCCCCTCACAAGGAAATCCAAAACATTTCCAGCA
>JAGWRH010000314.1 GCA_028876695.1 Acidobacteriota bacterium
CCGAGCGGAACTGCGCCAGCTGCCTCGACAGCCAAGCCAAAAACAAGCAACGGTAGCATGGGAACGGGCCGTAGGCGAGGTTCAATTTGACGGCAGTACCAACTTTCCCGCTTGGGACAACGATCCGCCGGAGGCGAAGCGAATTCCGCATTTCCGCATCAGGGACTCCCGACACCCGATTTCCGATCGGCGATCGCGCGCCGGGCGACTGCCGAAGGATTGAAAACTTCAGCGTAGTCGGGCGCGAAGAACTTCTCTGTGTGGCTCAGGTCCGCGAAGGGCCAAAGAGTACGAACGACAGCGGTCCCGGAGCCGAACAAGGCAAGCATGACCCTGGTGCGCTAAACTACTGGCGCGATGGCGGAGCGCGAGCGAATTTTTCCGGATAACGGCGCATTCAAGACGGGGTGGTGCAGGCGCTACCGATGACCGGTCCCGGTGAAATCGCGCTGCGGCCTAATCCACACCTGTACGAAATCAATACGTGGGCGTGGCTCGAGAGTCTTTCGGCGCGCGCGCACGGCGCGATCCGGCTCGGCGACGTGCGGGATTCGGAATGGGACGCGCTGGCGAATCGCGGCTTCGACATTATTTGGTTGATGGGCGTGTGGCAGCGCAGCCCCGAATCCCGGCGCAGCGCGCTTGCCGACCCGAATAATTCCCCCTACTACGCTCGCGCATTACCCGGCTGGACTGAAGAAGACGTAATCGCGTCGCCGTACTCGGTGGCCGCGTATGTCCCCGATCCGCGCATCGGGACGTGGGGCGATCTGGATGCCGTTCGCGAAAAACTTCATGGGCGCGGCATGGCGCTGTTCCTCGATTTCGTGGGCAATCATACGGCACTCGATCATCCGTGGACGCGCGAACACCCTGAGTTCTACGTGCAGGGCACGAAAGAACAGTTCTCGAAAGATCCGGACGCCTTCCGGGCCATCGATTCGCCCAGCGGCACGCATTTCATCGCGCTGGCGCGCGATCCCTACTTCCCGCCGTGGCGCGATTGCGCCCAGCTGAATCATTTTTCGGCGGCCATGCGGGCGGCGCAAATCGATATCCTGCGGACCATCGCCGATCACTGCGACGGGGTCCGCTGCGATATGGCCATGCTTCATCTGGGCGACATTTTCGGAAAGCTCTGGGCGCAGTTCCTTGCAGACGCGAAGCCAACGCAGCGGGAATTCTGGGCCGACGCGCACGCGCAGGTGCCGCAGCTGATTCTTCTGGCGGAAGCGTACTGGGGCACCGAGCAACGCCTGCTCGATCTGGGATTTTCATTCGCGTACGACAAAACGTTTTACGATTCGGTGCGCGATCTGAATGCTCCGGCGGTGCACGCCGCGCTAGCCGAGCCGCTGACGTATCAACGCCGAATGGCTCGGTTCCTCGAAAATCATGACGAGCATCGCGCCGTGGAGGTGTTCGGGTGGGACCGCATCATTTCCGTCGGGACGCTGATGGGCACGGTGCCGGGGCTGCGGTTCTATCATCAGGGTGAACTCGAGGGAACGTCCACGTATCTCCCGATCACTTTGCGGATGGCCGAGGCGCGTCCAGCCGATCCGGTGGTATCGCAATTCTTCGAAAGAATTCTGCGGATTACCGAACAAGACGTTTTCCATCGAGGCGCCTGGAACCCGTTGAGCGTTACGCCCGACAGCGATTCGACGTGCGGCAATCTGATCGTGCACG
>JAGWRH010000315.1 GCA_028876695.1 Acidobacteriota bacterium
CCCGGGGCCATGATGTCGTAAATCTTCTCCATCAGTGTCGGAACGATCGCCACGTCGAAGTAATCCAGCAAATCCCACGCCAGGACGCCGTTAAAATTGCTCGGCTTGTACTCCAGCGCCACGTTCAGAAATTTTTCGACGAACGCCTCCTGCGAAACCGGCTCGCCATCCGCTCGCGCCGGAGCCACTCGCAGCCGTTCTTCCTCCGTGGTCAAAAATTCCTTCCATGTCCGAAGCAAATCTTCGGTGGAAAGCCGAAACCCCTTTTCCAGGAAGAAATTCACGGTGGACTGCGCAATCGGGCCGAGGTCCAAAATGCGCGCGTGCGGTATATCGGAAAGCAGCCACAAAAACTCTTTCAAGCTATTCGAAACCCGTGTATTGGGCGACGAATCCGCAGCGTGGCTCGGCCCCGGCTTCGCTGCCGTTGCCGCGCTTCCCGCGTTGCTGCCCGATCCTACCGCTCCGCTGTGCCGCGTGGGGACGGTTCCCAGCCGGGTTTTCGCCATCCAATTCATCTAACTGTGCCTCACCCCGTCCCCGGCCGCCTTCACCAGGCTCATTTTCGCAACAGTTCGGGGCCCCCAAAAACTTGCGTCAATGCGCCCCGGCAAGGGGCGCGATCCGAAGTCCCACCGGGGTCCCCAAAACGCGAAGCGTTTTGGGGTGCCCTATTCGTCGTCCGCGTTCGCCGCCACAGGTTTTAGCTCCGTCTCGTCTGTGGGCTCCTGCTCTGGAACCGCGTAGGCGGCCTTCGTTCGCGTCACTTCCACTTTCCCGTGGAACTTCGCCCCGTCATCGATGGCTATGCTCGGCGCGGCCAGCGCCCCATCCACCTGGCTCGACGCGCCCAATCGCAGCTTCGCGTCCGCCTTCAAATTGCCCTGCACCGTTCCGTTGACGACAATCTCTTTCGCGTCGATATCGGCCTGCACTTTTCCCTGGGGGCCGATTGTAACGCGTCCGCCAGTCACGCGGATTTTTCCGTTCGCCTCTCCATCCAGGTAAAGATCGGAGCTTCCCGTAATCTCACCGCGAATCTTCAATCCCGCGCCGATTCTCGAGGCGTCCGACGATACCCCTTCCCCGCCTGAATATGCAACTGGCGCCGGCGCGGGGCGGTCAAAGCTGGGCTTTGAAGGCTGAAATGAACTTTGCGGTTGCGTCCTGGGAGGTATAGAACCGGGGCCTGTCGCAGAGTCCGAAGTTGGTTTGCCGTCTGGTTTGCGCCACATTGGATTCCTCCTCAAGAAAAGCCCAGGACACGCCGCGACTTCCGGTACGCAAAACCCGGGGTGCAGCGCGTTGGGGCGCTTCGCAGATGTGCGGATTACGCGTAAAGCGCGCCTACTCTGCGGTGAACAAGAACATAGTATACGCGCAATACCCTGTAAACGATCCTAGTGCCCAGTGGTGCCGAAACGATACAACTCGGAAATACCGCCCAGATCGGGCCAGGTGGAGCCGATTTTAGCCGTCCGCGGATCCTGGTGCCGCAGCTCCCACATAGCCAGAGCCATGCCGCCGGCCTCCCGGAAGAAGATCTTCGTTCCGGCCCGCGTCCGCCACCAGTTGTTCGGATCGTACTCCGAGTCTCGCGCGGGAATC
Organism: Acidobacteriota bacterium; assembly: GCA_028876695.1. Taxonomy (GTDB): domain Bacteria; phylum Acidobacteriota; class Terriglobia; order Acidiferrales; family UBA7541; genus Palsa-295. Next base: position 1,609 of record JAGWRH010000315.1, read on the forward strand.
AGCCGCACTTCGGTCCCAGCCGGCAGCACGCGCGCCAGGATATACCGCGCCCGCCGGGTGTGGTAGTTCGACGTCACGACCAGGATTCTCTTCCAGCCGTGCGCGCTGACGAACTGCGCGATCGCCTCGGCTTCTTCATGCGTGTTCTCCGCTCGATGCGTCAGCAGCACGATGTCGTTCGCCGGCACGGCCCGATCGATTAAATCAAGCTGTTCCAGTTGCGCAATGCTGGCATACGGCCGCAAATACCGTCCACTGGCGATAATCCGCGGCGCCCAGCCCGCTTTCAGCAGTTCCGCCGCGCGAGTTGCGCGGTCGCCCTGATAATTGTCGTCGGCCAAAATCACGATAGCGTCCGCCGGCGCCGTTCCGTCGTCCACCACCCAGAAGTTTCCCGCCAGCCGCATCAGAGGATGCCGCGCGAGATAAATGACAAACGCAAAGCACGCCAGGAAAAGCAGAAATACCAACCGGAAGAATATCCCGCCGCGTTCTCCGCTCCGACCGGTAGCCCTCATCGCCCCGGATCAGCCTGACGCAGCCGTTCCGCTGCCTGTTCAGGATAGGTGCCGTTGAAATAGACCTCTTTCAGGCTGTAGGACTCGCTGCGCGTCTCCATAATGGGCAGAATTTCGAGATGCCAGTGGTAGTCGCCCGCGATCGTTCGCCAATACTCGCTCAATTCGCCCTTCGTCTGCAGCGTGCTCGGAGCGGTGTGCACCACCATGTGGTAGCTCGTTGTCACCTTCGCGATACGCCGCAACGTCCGGCCCAATAATTCCGCCAGTTCGCGCCGGTTCTCGCCCGGCAGCGGCGCTTCGAACTGATGGTTGTGCTGTCGCGGCATGATCCAAGTCTCAAATGGCACCCGGGATGCGTACGGGCAAAACGCGACGTAATCCCCCACCGTGTCCACCACGCGCGCCTGCTGCCGCAATTCCTGGCGGAGGATGTCGCAAAATACGCAGCGTTCCCGCTGCCGGTACCAATCGCGTGCCGCGCGCAGCTCATACAGCACGCGCCGCGGAACAAACGTCGTCGCCGCCACTTGTGAATGAGCGTGCGGCCATTCCTCGGCCGCGCCCGCGCCGTAATTCTTGAATACCGTCACGTATTTGAATCGGGCGTCGCGCTTCAGGTCGCCGATTCGCGCCGCATACGCAGCCAGCACCCGCTCGATCTCTTCATCGCTCAAATCCACGAGCCGCCGCCCATGTTCCGGCGTCTCCACCACGATTTCGTGCGCGCCCACCGCGTCCATCCGATCGAAAATTCCCTCCGCGCTGCGCCCCGGATCGCCCTCGATGCGGTAAAACGGCTGGAAATGGGGGAATACGCGCACCTGTGCGGCGCCCTGCTCCGGCAGCTCCAGCAGCGAGCGCCGCCCGTCGCGGTTCTCCGGGCAAAGCGGACACGGGACGTCGCGTTGGCTTGGGCGCTCCATCTGCCCAATCACCACCCAGCTGCGCGTTATCGGATCTTTTCGAAGTTCCATGCGACACGCCCCAGCCGCCTTCCCCAAAAACTCCTGCGTTTTGGAGTGGCGCGGATGCTCCGCTTTTGGCTGCCGGGACAGCGCCATCTTATACCCATCGTTCGCGCCTCGCCAGAATCCACACCACTTACTGGCGGCCCCGATCTCCATACTTATGGACCGCGGACTCGTTGCCTCTTGCTACCTCGAATACTTCGCACTCGCGATCCATTGTGCGACTCGGAGCGGGCGGGGTTACACCCAGGATACCGCTTACACTTGTGCCGCAATCGCTTCGGCTCTAAGTGAGGCAAGGCAAAACCGCGTCCGCGCAGTTCGCTGCGACAACCTAAGAAAACCGGTTTACACTTCGCTTTCAGTGACGCGCCAATGAATCGAAAGGCCCGAATTCGCCGCCCCGCTCATTATTCGCCCGGCTCGTAACGTTGAGCAATTCCGCCGCCCAATCCGCCGCTAGCGTCACCGCCGCAGCGAAAAAATCTCCGCGCGCCAAGCTGACGCTTCTGCCCTTGATCGCCGCGACGTATTTCGTTGTCGCCGGCGGACCCTACGGCCTTGAAGATATCGTCCAGAAAACCGGCTACCGCGCCACGCTCGTGATTCTTCTTCTCACGCCGCTCCTCTGGAGCATTCCCACGGCCATGATGGTCAGCGAGCTCGCCACCTCCATACCGGAAGAAGGCGGCTTCTACATTTGGGTTCGGCGCGGCCTCGGCCCTTTCTGGGGCTATCAGGAAACGTGGCTGACGCTCGCCGGCAGCGTCTTCGAGATGGCTTTGTACCCAAATCTTTTCGTGGACTACATCGGCCGGCTCGCGCCTCCGCTGGTCGCGGGCCATCGTGGCCTGGCGCTCGGATTCGGAATGATCGCGCTGTGTGCTTTGTGGAATCTTGTCGGCTCGCGCGCGGTCGGCCAAGGTTCCGTCTTTCTCAATATCGCGCTGCTTTCACCGTTTGCCGCTCTGATCGGTTTGGCGCTTTTCCACGCGCATCCCGGCCTGCCGCTCGCCGCGCCGTTGCACCACGCTGATCTGCTCGGCGGAATCCTGATCGCCATGTGGAATTACATGGGCTGGGACAACATGTCCACCGTCGCCGGCGAAGTCGAAAATCCTCAGCGCACCTATAGCCGCACGATGCTCGGCGCGGTGATTCTCGTTATTGCCACATATCTCTCGCCAGTTGCCGCCGTCGCGCGCACCGGGCTCGACCCCAACGCTTGGGTCACCGGCGGCTGGGTGGACGTGGGCCGCTTTTTCGGAGGCGAAGCACTGGCGATTGCCATCACCGTGGCTGCCGTTATTGGCTCGATCGGGACGTTTGGTGGGCTGATGATGTCGTTCACGCGCTTGCCATCCGTCATGGCCGCCGACGGTTTTCTCCCAAAAATTTTCACTCGAGAAAGCTCGCGCAACGGCACGCCGTGGGTCTCCGTGATTGCGTGCGCCGCGTTTTGGGCCCTCTGCTTTCCGCTCGGTTTCGAGCACAGCCTGTTGCTCGATATTCTCCTCAGCGGCCTGAGCGTGCTGCTCGAATTCGCCGCGCTCGCCGCGCTGCGCATCCGCGAGCCTCGCATGGAGCGACCGTATCGCGTTCCCGGCGGACTCTTCGGTGCGATCGGCATCGGCGTGCCTCCGCTGGCGCTGATGATCGCGGGCGTCGTGCGAAACAGCCGCGAGGCCGTCGGCCACACCAGCGAACTCGCCATCGGCGGCGCGATCATCGCCGCTGGTATCGCCTTTTACTATTTTTCACTTCTTTTTCGTCCCAGATCACCGGCATGACACTTACGCTGGGCTGAAGCTGCGCTCGAACCCACACGGCTGATACGAAAGCCGCTGACGTTCTGTTTCCGCTGGCGCGAGCCGCGAGGATCAGGTCGCGGCGTCATGATATTCTGCGCCGGTGCCTGGGCTAACTGGAAATACCGGCGATGCTGAATTCATGCGCGAGGCGCTCGCCGAAGCTCGCTCCGCCGCCGCTCGCGGTGAGGTCCCGGTCGGTGCCGCCGTCGTGCTCGATGGAAAAATTATTTCGCGCGCCGGCAATCGCACCATCGGCGATTGCGACCCTTCCGCGCACGCCGAGATCATTGCGCTGCGCGAAGCCGCGCAGTCCATCGGCAATTACCGGCTCCTCGGCGCGTCGCTCTACGTGACCATCGAGCCGTGCGCGATGTGCGCTGGAGCGATGATTCAAGCCCGCCTCGCGCGCCTCATTTATGGCGCCGACGATCCTAAGGCGGGCGCAGTGCGCTCGTGCTTTTCGATTCTCGATTCCGAGCGCCTGAACCACCGCGTCGAGATAACGCCTGGCGTCCTGGCCCCCGAAGCCATCGCTCTGCTGCAAGAATTTTTCGCCGCGCGGCGCTAGCGCAATCGGCCTAACAGGCGAAGGTCAGGCGAATTCTTCGCCCTGCTTTTTTCTATGATGTCCTCATAGCAAAAAGCACCCTTCACGCCCGATATACGACCAAAATTTGCGCCAATTCTGCCCGCGGAACTCGCCTCTCGTCCCGATTCTAACGGCATGCCTACCTCCAGTTTTTCGATGGCCCGCCTGTCCCATTTTGGTAAGATGCCGCCATCGGCGGATTGCCACCCGGCGGCGCGCTTCGTGACGCAGGCCGCAAGTCCGCCGTGCAAAGAGCAGCGACCCATGCCAGCGACCACGCAAAAAGTATTCGTCGGCCCGAGCAACGATGTGCCGGAAGGCGGGCGGCTGATCATCGACGTCGGAGGAATGACCATCGGCATCTTTCGTTTTCAGGGCAAGCTCTTCGCGTATCAGAATCGCTGCGCCCATGAAGGCGGGCCGGTCTGCCAGGGCAAAATCGTGCCGCGAGTCACGGAAGTGATCGACGAGAACGGCGCGAGCCGCGGTTTTGCCTTCGACGAATCGCGCCTCCATATCGTCTGCCCGTGGCATGGCTATGAATACGACATCCAGACCGGCACGCACCCAGGTCGTCCGTCGTTGAGGCTCTTGCGGGTGGCGGTGGAAGAAAACCCCGGCGGTATTTATGTCACCGTCTGACGCAGCGCCGCAGTTCGCCGATTTATCGGGCGCGCTTCATGACCGGATCGCGGCGACGATCGATGCCGGCCAGATCGCGCGCGTTCCGCCGCAGGATGTGACCGCGTTGCTGACCGAGGCCGTGCGCCTGTACTCCGCCGTGGCGGAAGAAATCGAGCGCGAGATTCCGCCGATCGACGCGACCATTTCCGCAACGGAAGCGATGGTGGTCGCTTGCGCGCTGCTCCGCGCACACCGGCTGAATCCATTCGACCTGGCTCTTTGGTTTTCGCGCACCGCGCCGCGGCATCGTTCGGACGCGCCAGACGCGTGAAAAAGGGATGGCCATGAGCAACGAAAACAAATCCGTAGAAACCTTGAACGGCGCGGAGCCGGCGGTGGCGAAGCATCCGGTGCAGCAGATCACGACGAAAACCGATTCGCGCGAAATTCTGGCCAACGCCCGGCGTGACATAGACCGGTACAACTTGCGCGATTATTTCATCGTGGACGTGGATTCGCACCACGTGGAATTCGATTCGTGGGCGGAAATCCTAGAGCATCTCGAAAATCCCGTTTTGCGGCACAACGCAAAAGAGATGGTGCGGGACTGGCCGCGCGCGAAGCAACTGGTCTATAGCAATCACCCGGTCGGACTTACGTTTCAGGACGTGTTCGGCCGCATTCCGCATCAGGCCGATCTTGCCGAAGATGTTCCGCCCTCGGACGAGCACCGCGACCTCACGCTGATCCGCCGCGCGATGGACTCGATGGGCATCGCCATGCAGGTGGTGTTTCCGCAGCCGATGCTCGAGCTGGGCCTGCATCCCGAGCCGGACATAGCGACGGGGCTGACGTTTGCTTACAACCGCTGGTTCACGCGCACCATCCTGCCTCGCGACAAACGAATCAAAGCGCTGCTCTGCCTTCCTTTTCACGATCCGGAAGCGTCGATGCAAACCATTCGCGAATTTTCCGATACTCCCGGCGTAATCGGTTTCATGATCACCAGCCAGCGGCATACCGGCGTGCACAAAAACATTTACATGCCGATTTATCGCGCGCTCGAAGAACGCGGCCTGCCGCTCGCCTTCCACGCCGGGCCGACCTGGGGCGACACGATGACCAGCACGATGAACCGCTTCCTCGCGGTTCATTCCATGTCGTTCGTCACCTGCAACATGACGCACATGGCCAACTGGATCGTGAACGGATTGCCGGAACGGCTCCCGAAACTGAATGTGATTTGGATTGAAAGCGGGCTGGCCTGGGTGCCGTTCATGATGCAGCGGCTGGACCACGAATACCTGATGCGCCAGTCCGACGCGCCGTTGCTGAAGCGCCTGCCGAGCGAATACATGCAGGAGATGTATTACACGTCGCAGCCGATGGAATACACCAACATGGATTTGCTGCAGAGCACGCTGAAAGCGATCCACGCCGAAACGCAGCTGATGTACGCGTCCGACTGGCCGCACTGGGATTTTGACGTGCCCGCGCGGATCGCCGCGTTGCCCTTCCTCAGTGAGCAAGCCAAGCGCAACATCCTAGGCGAAACCGCGCGACGAATTTTCCGGCTATAGCGAGCGCGCCGCTCCAAGAATGTTCGGACGGTCGCCCGAGACAATCCGCGCCGGTTGTGCGGTACTCCTTAAACGTCTGTTGCCCCGCCCTTGAACCCCACTTCTCGATCGTGGAGAGCGGTCGATTGCTGGGCACAACTCTGATCGATCAGTTCGCGAACACGGGCCGAAATTGCCCTGTCCCTGGTAACTTGCTCGTTCGAGTATGGCCAGCATCGAAGGAGTTTATTTTGTTCGGTGAGTAATCGAAGGATTTCGTCGAAGTAATCGGACGTCCGAAGTGCCATTTCGCGTGCCTCCAGAAACTGGTCCCATGAGTATCGCTGGTTGGTTTGCGAGAAGTCACCGGGCGGGGCACAAGAATCACAGCTGCTAATTCCTGTCGCTCATCGTCTTCGATCGCCGCAAGCGCGCGGCCTGGTTAAGTTCCTTCTGCCACTGCCACACGATGGCCGCGAACATGATCAAAGGAGACACGGTAACCACGAACAACAAAACAGAGCTAGCGAGGCTGGTGTTCATTCGATTTTCCTCTCCTCGCCTCCGAACCTGTTCAGAGGGAGCGGCCCTGCGCTCGGTACGCCTGTCTGCTCCCCGCGAAGGAAAAAACGCAGGGCCGAGTTGGCCGCTCTGGCCGGAGAGGGGAACGTCTATCGGGCGGCCAGCCGAGATCGAGGCTACGAGTAATTTATGGGAACGTCTGTGAGATTACGCACACTTCGCGATTTTCGCGAAAGCTTCGCCCGCCGTCCTTCACCGGTGACGCAGCCTTACGCGCAACACCTTCACCAGCCTGGGCTTGGGAGTGAAGGTCAGATCGGAAACCGTAGTCGCGAGGTTGGGATAAAGATTGTTGGAGTGGTCGCTGACGCGACGAAAGACGCCGCGGTCGGCAAACACGGTGGTGTCGTGGTGCGCAGGGCCATGAAACCGCGCGTGGCTCCTTTCTGTTAGTGAACGTTCACCTGGCTGGTGAAAGCGCCGGTGACAACGAGGAGTGTGGAAGAAAACAGCGCAATGGAACGACTCTTCTCGCGTAGATGCGCCGAGTTTCTTGGGCGTCGCTCGTGTTTCCAATTTGTTATGGAGGCGACGGCGGCGCGCAGAATATCCGTCCACAACAATCTAGAATGCGTATAAGATCAGCCTCGCCGACGGAATGGAGAGGCGGGATGGGCGGCGCCGCGTGCGACGAAATCGCTTTCTCGATGTGAAAAACTGACGGGAGTGAGTATTTGTTGAAAATCGGCCCATTTTCATGCCGCCTTGTACGGTGGATTATCGACGGATTCCCGGTATTCCAGCCGCTTCCCATCGACCGCCTTTATTGCCTTCTGAACGCGTTCGCCATCGTCCATCTTGCGAGTGTTCCAGCGGAATTCAAATTCGTTTAGGTAGTTAGCCAGATGCTTGCGGCTGACGCTGTGGAATGTCCCCATCACGCCGCGTTGGATTAGCGAAAAAACGCCTTCGACGGTGTTGGAGTGAATGTCCGTTCCGGGCTTAACGTATTGCTTCCAACCGTGCCGAACAGTTTCGTGTCCGCCCTCAAATGCGCGGCCCACGCTCTTATACAGACCGAAATCGTCAGTGATAAGGCGGCATGTCAAATCGGCGTTTTCTGCGATGAATTGCCGCAGACGGTCTGCCGTGACACGTTCAAGAACCTGAAAGCGAACATCGCCATTTCTCTGTACCATTCCGAGCACCGGAGTTTTCTGTGTGCCGCGTCCAGTCTTGGAAATTCCGGGGTAACGCGGACGACCGCCCCCATACACTTCGTCCACTTCTACCGTGCCCGTCAGTTTCGGCGCGTTCTGTATTCCAAGCCCGTGACGAATCCGGCGAAGAACAAACAGCGCCGATTTGTGGGTGATCTCCATCTCGCGCGATAGTTGCAGCGCGGAGATTCCTTTCTTCGATGAACATGCTTTCCAGAACGCATAAACCCACACGCGCAATGGCAGACGTGTTTCCTCAAAAATCGTTCCGGTCCGCACCGTGAACATTTCTTTGCAATCACGGCAGCGCCAGCGATAATCCTTGTTGCGCTGTCCGTCACGTCCAGTCATCTGATAGACCTCGACGCTACCGCAACGCGGGCAAGCGGGCGTGCTGCCCCATCGTTCACGCTCAAGGAATTCCACCGCAGATTTCTCATCATTCGCAGCGAGTCGCAATGCTTTCAGAATCGGCGATGTGTTCTTTATCATGCAGCGATTCTGACATATCTTGATACCTATTGCAAGCATTATTTACGGCCAATGCTTTATATATGGATCGCAATTTATCGGAGTCCTCAGCCTCGAAGGCGCTCCTAAGCCACGAGAATGCCTTCTCGTCGAACCAGAATACCTGCTCTAAAGGTAGGCCAATTAAGGACTTAGACAAATCTCTGCACACATAAGCGCCTTTCCTATCAATGGCTTTGAGAAAGAGACGAACCGGCTCGTCGCCCCAAGCGCGGACGATTACGCGCAGAGTGACTGATGGACGATGTTCTTGTTGCATTAGCATGCTCCTTTGTGCGTAAATGGTAGTCCACGACGTTAGGAGATAACGAATGACGGAAACGAACGCGAACCTGCCAGCCCCGTACATGGGATACGGCGTTTTCCTCAAGAGCATCGAAACCCTCTCTGACACAGTTGTTCCGAGCGGGCCGCTTGATCGTCGCGTATTGAAGGATTTCTCTGGTGGGGATTACAGTGCGCTCGTTTCTGGATTGCGCTTTCTTGGGCTGACTGACGACCACCGAAAGGCGACTGCAAAATATCGGGAATTGGTTGGCCTGTGGAACGACAAGCCAAAATTCAAAGAAACGCTGTTTGAAATTCTGACCGCCAGCTATCTGCCAATCGTCAAAGGACTGGACCTGAAACACGGAACTAGCGCAGAACTGGAAAAAGCTTTCAAGGACTATGGCGTACCGCAGGGGCAGATGCTGGAAAAGGCCGTGCGATTCTTCGTGAAAGCGTTCAGTGACAACGGAATGACGTTGTCGCCACACATGACCGCACCAAAACCACGCGCGCAAGGCCCGCGCAGAAAGCCTGCGCCGCAGCCGCAAGGGACACTGCCAGATCATAACCATTCTCGGCCTGTCGATGAATTGCCACCCGGATATGAGCGTTTGCCGTTGCCGGGAATGGGA
>JAGWRH010000316.1 GCA_028876695.1 Acidobacteriota bacterium
TGAATCTGCCGGCCGCTGTCGAGGATCAGGACGCCATTATTCAGCGGTCGATCGGTGCGGATTTCCAGTTTCGCCGTGGTGCCTTCGATCGCGCGGAGGTCGCCGCCGTGCGGGTCGGTGGCCGGCTTCAGGCTGGTCCAAGATGGATAATCGTATGTGACCCGAATTTGTTTGACGGCGGGCAGATCGACGACGCGAATCGCGTAGTGGCGCGAACGAACCGAGCCAGCTTCGACGTAGTATTCAACGCCTTCGGGCAATCCCGCGAACGTGAACTGAAAGCCGGAGCCACCCGGCTGCGGAAGCATCGGAAGCTCATTCCATTTCGAGGCGCTGCTGTAACGGGCGAACAGGCGAACTTGCGAAGGCTCAAAACCGATGGTCTGCGCGGTGACGAGCTCATCGGTGTTGCGGCGGACGGAGGCGTCGCCGGGGTAGACCTTGATGTTGTAGAACGGCGCGAGGCCGGCGCCGGTGCCGCGCCAGAGAAGAGCGGCGCCGTAGCCAACGAATCCGGGAGCGGCGGCGATCAGCCACACAAGAATCGCAAGCGCGACAGCGCCGCACGCGCACGAAGCGAGCAGGGCGCGGCTGGTGAAGAGGCGATTCGGCTCGGACGGGCGGCTCAGCTTGAGCGTATCGGCGGCGAGAAGCTCGAGAAACGGTTCGGGGGCGGCGTCGCGTTCCGCGAAGGTGACGAGGCGCTGCTTGAATTCGGGAAAAGCGGCTTCGGCCCTTGCGGCGGCGCGGCGGCGATCGAGGCGCAGGATTGGCAGTGCGAGCGCGAAGGTGGCGCCATAGATCAGCGCACAGACGAGAAGGAAACGGGCGCCGATAACGCTCCAGGAAGCGAAGGCAAAAAAGTTGGCGGCGAGGACGAGAAGTACGGTCGAGACGAGCGCGGCCGATGCGAGAATAGCGGCGCCACGGACGGCGGCACCCAGTCGCAGGCGGCGTTCGATCCGACCGATATAGGAGTTGAGCTCGTCGCGCGCGCTCATCATTCCTCCCGCCGGATTCCGAGGTGCAAATTCGCAACCCAGGATTCGACGATCGCCGTCAACAACACCAACAGCATAACGTACCACCAGAGCGAACGGGCATCGAATTTTCGGGGCGCCGATGGGGAAGAAGTTGCGAGTTGCGCGTTGGTGGAGGAAGCGCCGCGACCGCCGGATTTTCCAGACCAGAGCGACAAGGCGTCCTTCGACATCATGGCGAGATCGGATTCGCGGCGATCGGCATTGACGCCGACCACATCCTGGCGGCCACTGGCGAGCCGAACTTCGTAAAAGCCGGCTTCATTCAATTGATACGTTTGCGCGGAAGTGGCCTCCTGAAGCGAGAGCGGACGGCGGCCCTGAGGATCGGTCACTTCGACGCTGACGGCGCGTTCCTTTGCGATGCGCAACTGCAGGAACGAGCCGACGATCCGAGAGCCGCCGGGACGTTCGGAGCCGGAAAGATAAAAGGCGGTCTGCTCGACAAACGGGACGAAAACGGGATGCAGCGGAAAATCATTGGTGACGTTGTCGAGGCCAGAGGCGAGAAGCAGAATGCGTCCCTCGCCCATTCGCTTATCGAGCAGCAGCGGTGTGCCGTCGGTGAGGCGCGCGGCGACTTGCGAACCGGAATCATCCACTTTCACGGCGAAGTAGAACTTCGCATCCGACCAGCGCGCCGCTTTGGCAAGCGAGGGATGCGAGGGATCGGTATCACCGACGGCGAGGAAGCCGCCGGCTCCGTTTGAGTAGTAACGCGCGTCCAGAACATTGGCGCCGAAGAGCGGGATACGCGGCAGGTGGCCCATGGAAGTGCCGACGGCGATGAGCACGCCGCCTCCGGCGCGGACATAGCGAGCGAGATCGTTTTCGAACGACGACGGCAGCGAAGCTACGTCGGAAACGACGATGAATGCGTACCTGGAGGGCTGGATGCTGGAAGCCTGGCCGGCCGAGACGCTTTCCATCCGGAACGCGGATTCGGCGGACGCGGCTAGCGCGTCGCCGAAATAGAGCGGCGAACGCCTGTCCGATGCATCGTGGAGAAAGAGGACCTGCCGCGGATCGGAGCGCTCGACGGCGAAGTAATCGACGTCATCGGCGGAAAGCGGATCCGAGGAATCGATGCGCACAGCGCAGCGGCTGAAGCCGTACGGCACATTCAACCCGTTGAATGTGACGGTGGCGCGGCCGTTCGCGGGAACCTGGACTTTTTGCGTGGCGACGGTTTTGCCGTTCACTTCGAGAGAGACGGAACGCGTGGCGGCAGGCGCGCCGTAACCGGCGATGACGGTTTGCACGCGGGCCTTCTTCACGTCCCAGACCTGGCCGGGGGCGTCGACGCTTTCGACGGCCCAATTCGCGGCGGAGGAGTCCACGACGGGATGCAGCGAGAGGCTGACGTTCGCGGGAAGCGCGAGGTCCGAGAAGCTAGCGGGCATGTTGTCGTTCTGCATGTCGCTGAACAGGTGCAGTTCGATGGGCGTGCGGACGCTTTCCGCCATCGAACGAATGGCGCGGGCAAGCTCGCCGAAGCTGCCGCGCGAATCTCCGGGCTGGACGCTTTCCACCGCGGAACGCAACGCGCCA
>JAGWRH010000317.1 GCA_028876695.1 Acidobacteriota bacterium
AGGAGGGGTGGCCGAGCGGTTGAAGGCGGCGGTCTTGAAAACCGTTAGGCCCGAAAGGGTCTCGTGGGTTCGAATCCCACCCCCTCCGCCAGTGCTTATACGTCCTCAGCCCATCGTTCGGCTTAAATCGAAATGCAGTACCGGTCCTGCCACGTTAGAATTGGCTGCGCTGGCTCGTCGTATCGGCGAGCTGTGTTAGAGTCGAACGAGCCGATGGACGTTCCCGCCATCTCCACTGAAAATCTGACGCGCCGCTTTGGCCAGCTCCTCGCGGTTGATGACGTCAACCTCCGCGTGACGGCCGGGCAATTTTTCGGCTTTCTCGGCCCCAACGGCGCCGGCAAATCCACTACCATCAAGATGCTCACCGGTCTGCTCGCTCCCAGTTCCGGGCGCATCGAGATTCTCGGCCGCGACCTCCTCGCCGATTCTGTCGAGGTGAAGCGCCAAATCGGCGTCGTCCCCGAAGGCATGGCGCTTTTTGGGCGGCTCACCGGCAGCGAGTATCTGAACTTCGTCGGCCGCATGTACGGCCTTGGCCGGGCAGTCGCATCGCAACGCGCCACCGAGCTGCTTGAATTCATGCAGCTCGACGGCCAGCCGAAAGCGCTTGTGGCCGACTATTCCCACGGGATGCAGAAAAAGCTGGCGCTTGCCGCGGCCGTAATTCACGGCCCGCGGATTCTTTTTCTCGACGAGCCCTTTGAGGGCGTGGACGCGATCGCTTCCGGCACGCTCAAAACCATGCTGCAGCGCATGATCGCGCGTGGCGCCACGATTTTTCTTACTTCGCACGTGCTCGAAATCGTCGAACGCCTCTGCAGCCATGTGGGCATCATTCATCGCGGACGACTGGTCGCCCAGGGCTCGCTCGAAGAACTGCGCATGGGCGTGCAAGCGCAGTCGAGTCTGTCGAACAATGGCGAGCCATCGGCCGCTCCCATCGTTCCCGGCGAGAAACTCACACTCGAGGAAATTTTCCTTCGCATCGTTGGTGGCTCGCGCGTAACCGAAGGCGAACTCTCGTGGCTCGGCTGAGCGCCTCCGCCGCCCGCGCCGCGTGGAGCGAAAGCCGCGATCAGTTTGCCGCCATCGCCCGTCTCCGCTGGTGCATTTTTCTCAATTCCGCGCGAACGCTTCGCGGTCGGCTTGAAATCGTTTCCTGGGTGCTGATGGGCTTCGGGTTCGCGACGCTCGCCATCGGAGGCATGTTCGGATTCGGAGCGGCGGCGTGGTATTTCGTCTCTCACGATGAGGCCGGATGGCTCGCGGCGCTTCTGTGGGGAATTTTTCTGTATTGGCAGCTTTTCCCCGTGATGGCCACGGCCTTCGCCGAGAACTTCGATTCCACGAATTTTCTGCGCTTTCCGTTCCGCTATCGCGCGTATTTTCTCGTGCGCATTGCCTATGGTGCGCTCGATCCCGCCACTCTGGTTGCGTCGGTCTGGCTGGTGGGAATCCTCGCCGGGGCCGGCATCGCATCGCCCGTGCTTCTGCCCTGGGCCGCGCTCGTTCTCGCGGCGTACGCGGCATTCAATATCCTCCTCAATCGCGCGATCTTCGCCTGGATCGAACACTGGTTGGCGCGCCGCCGCACGCGCGAAATCCTGGCGGTCGCTTTTTTCCTGCTGATTATCGGTTTTCAATTCGTCGGGCCTTTGATGGCGCGTTTCGGGCAGCACCAGCATCCGCTGTGGCCGTCGTACGCCGTTTTTCTGCTTCACGCCGAACGCGTATTCCCGCCGGGCATCGCCGGCGCCGCTCTCAGGCATGCTACGGAACGCCACACCGCTGGCGCTCTCCTGTCACTTGCCTTCCTGTGCGCATACGGAGCCGCGTGTCTGTGGGTACTGGATCTTCGCCTGCGCGCGCAATTCCACGGCGAAGCGATCAGCGAAGCCGCGGCGGCTTCTGTGCCGCGCGAGAAGGGCGCGTCAAGTCGCCGCAGTGAACAGGCGCGTCTCGGCTGGGACCTGCCGGGAATCTCTGGTCCGGTCGCGGCCGTTCTCGAAAAGGAATTTCGCTACCTCTCGCGCAGCAGTCCGATGCTGTTCACCCTCGTGA
>JAGWRH010000318.1 GCA_028876695.1 Acidobacteriota bacterium
CGGAATGCTGGCCATCGGCGGAATGACCGCGTTATATCCGAATCGCGAAGATCCCGAATTGAACGCTCGAGCTCTGGCCGTGCTGGCGAACGATAAAAAGAACGAAGCGTCGTGCCGGATGGATGGAGCGTGGACAGGGCATCCGGATCAGAACGAAATCGCCGTGAAGCAGTTCCCGTTTCCAAACCAGTTGCGAGCCCGGCCCGCGAATCCGGAACCTTACCCGGATCTCCGGCCCGTGCCTAAGGGCGTGGGCAAACATACATTCGCCGGAACCCGCGCCGCCGTACGCACGGTGATTCGATATCGGCAGGGCGTCCTTGCCGGCCGGGGTGCCAGCCTCCTCGACGGATACATGGAAGATCTGGCCACCGATCGTATCTACAGGCTTATGATCGCGCAACGAATCCGCCATCGCAGTGCAGTTCGAATTGTGGACGAGGGTGGAAATCTCGTTTCGCACACACCGGAGCGCATCAGTCAGCTTTTCGACGAGGAGCTGTCGCGCATCTTGAGCGAATTGCCAGCGAATGCCACTGAAGAGACGAGGGAACAATTTACGCAGGCACGTATTCTGAGCGAAAAGCTCATCCTCTCCGGCGAATTCACGCCCGTCTGAAGAATCACGCCACCGCAACGTTGTTTCGCCTGGACTGGTGTCCGCGACTCCCGCGGCTGTGCGTGCATTCGCTGGAACCCGTGGCATGATCGAAGCAACAAGATGATCGCGACGACTAAAGAGCCGTTTCTTTCGGCAATCTCTAACCGTGTGCTCGTCTGCGACGGCGCTATGGGTACGCAACTGCAGGCGGCTGGCCTCGAGCTCGGCGCATGTGGAGAACAGTGGAACCTTACGCATTCCGATGTCGTGCTTGCCATCCAGAGCGCGTACGTCGGAGCCGGCTCCGATTGTTTAATCACACAGACTTTCGGAGCGTCGTCGATCAACCTCGCACGCCACGGCCTAGCCAGTTTCGCGGACGAAATCAATCGAGCCGGTGCAGACATCGCCCGTCGAGCGTTCGCCGGACGCGCCGGCTACGTCTTAGGGGATATTGGGCCGTTTGGCGGAATGTTGAAGCCATTAGGCTCGGTTACGCCGGAGACCGCCTCGGCGGCGTTCCACCAGCAGGCTTGTACCTTAGTCGCCTCGGGCGTGGACGCGGTGATCATTGAGACGCAAACATCGCTTGAAGAGCTCCGTCTTGCGATCGATGCGGCGCGGGCCGCCGGAGCGCCGTGCATTATCGCTTCGGTCGCCTTTGAGGTGACGCGGAACGGACGCGACGTGCGGACCATCATGGGGACGACTCCTGAACAGGCTGCGGAATTTATTCAGAGGTCGGGGGCGCAAGTTGTCGCCACCAATTGCGGAGCCGGCGTGGATATAAACTGGATGGCCCAGATCCTCGCGCGCTACAGGCGCGTCTGCGATCTGCCGCTCATGGCAAAACCCAACGCCGGCCGGCCCGTCCTGGAAAACGGGCGCTGGATATACAAACAATCGCCGGAGGAAATGGCTGATGGACTGCCAAAATTACTGGACGCCGGGGCGAGGATCGTCGGCGCGTGCTGCGGGAGTACCGTTGCGCATATTCGCTTATTCCGGGATGTTGTAGATCGAATGAACGCGAAACAAATGCCGTCGATTTGAAACGCCGCAATTGGGCACAAGGTCGGCCAGATATTCTATCGACATACCCCATATTCTTTGCAGGTATCGATCATGGCGTGAAGATTCGCAGGTACTGCATGATCCACCGTCGCACCGGTAGTGAGAATATAGCCTCCATCCCGGCCCACGTCGTCGATTAATTCTTTCACATACGCTCGTACTTCCTCGGGTTTCGCCGCGATCAGCATCGAGGCAGGCACGTTGCCCGCGAAGCACGCCCAGCCCGTAAAACGCTTTTTCACCTCTTTCATATCCGTTTGGTCGAACATCCAAACAGTGCGGCCGGCCGGAATTTCGTGGTCGACAATCGTATCGAGGCGCTTGTTATAAGAGCCCTCCACGAACAGGTACGGAACCAAACCTTCGTCAATCAGCGCGATGACCACGGCCTTGAGCGTGGGCCAATAGAACGTTTCGAAGTCCTTGATGGACATAAAGCTGTCCGCTCCTTTGTGGAGCGGGATGAAGACGGCCGGACTCCGGGAGTGCTTTGCCGATTCCACGCCCGCTTCTATCGCCAGGGGCACCAGGCGTTCTACAGCCGCGAGCACCTGCTTTGGCTGGCGGAACTTGTCCAGCATGATCGCGCGAGTGCCGCGCAAGGTATCTCCAATAATATCGAAAGGTGCTTTTGTGAAGCCTCCCATCAAGTTGGCCAAGCCGAGAGTGGAAATTGTCTCTCGGTCGATCGCAACGCATGCCTTGATCCATTCCGCTGCGGCCTGTCCTGCCTGCAAAATCTTCTCTACCGCTTGCCGCACGCTCGGCGCGCCGAACGGGACCATGAACGCAGGCACCGACGGCAATTCCAGCACAGCGGAGAGCAGTCCAATTGTTGCAAGCGGCGCCAGCGTGCCGAACACTCTCGGAAAATACGTGCGCAGAAAAAAGTCGGAGGGATCATGGATCAGCCGGCTGTACTCGTCGGCGCGCATGTATTCATCCTCGATGCATTGGTACGGCTCATTCGCCGGCACGCCGTGCCCCGGCCATCGATAAAGCTTGTAATCGAGAATCTCCAGCACCGTGCCGGAGCCATAGAGTGCCGTTCCCGCAATCGTGTCGGGCAAGAAGTCGGTGTGGTATTTCCGAAGTGCGCAGGCAAGTTTTCCGTAGTCGTGCATAGCCTCTTCGGCCGAGATACCGGAGTACACGAACGGGTAGAACCCGGATGCGGGGCTTACCGGAATGCGCTCAGGCTTCCGCAGCGCGATCGCGTCGATAAACATCTGTACGCGGCGCCGATATGCCTGTTCAATTTCCGCGCTGACGAAGTCGATTCCTTCTGGATATTTCCAACGCCGCAGGCGGTCTTCGAAGCTACCTGCAGGAACTTCTTTCGGTTGGCTCGCCATGCCCGCGCCTCCGCCGAAGGCCAGCATCCGCTGCCTCGAAATCGATCCCTCACGTTCACCGCATGATGTCCATACGCAAGGATATTTCTACGTGACTCTTGGCACTTGATTTAGTGACGTACGTCACCGCCGCCGCGGATTGTATACAGCAAAGTAGGCGTGGCTGCCGACCCGAAGCACAGCTACCGCACGCTTTTGACCGTCTCGAATGAACGCAGCCGCCGCCAGACGCGAGGAGGCTCACTTGGAAGATAACGGTAACAAGCTACTTAACCTGATTGCTGAAATGCAGGAGGAGGAAGCGGTAAAGCTTGCTCGCGAAATGCTCGATAGCGGGTATGACCCCATCAAACTTTTGGGCCACTGCCGCGAAGCGATGGAAATTGTAGGCAAACGCTACGAAGAGGGCGAGTACTTTCTACCTGAACTTATGCTCGCCGGCGAAATGCTCAAATCCATTGGCGAGATGGCTAAGCCTTTGATCAAGCAGGACGCCTCATCCGCGAAAAGTGCCGGCACGATCATCATCGGAACGGTTCAAGGCGACTTGCACGATATCGGCAAGAACATCGTCACATTCATGCTGGAGATCAACGGTTATAAAGTCGTTGACCTTGGCATTGACGTGCCCGTTGCGAGTTTCGTCAGCAGTATTCGTGAACACAAACCTCAAGTACTTGGCTTGAGCGGTTTTCTTACGCTCGCGTTTGACGCCATGAAGAAAACAGTCGAAGCCATTCAGGAAGCCGGCTTGCGCGACAACCTCAAAATCATGATCGGGGGCGGGCAAGTGGACGACACCGTGAAAAACTATACCGGCGCGGACGCGTTCGGCCTCAATGCGATGGAAGCAGTCTCTCTCTGCAGGCGCTGGGTGCCCGCATGACCACCCAGGCTGCCGCCTCGGCATCGGCGGCATTGTACGAGCGGCGGCTGAAGCGGCTGACCGACGCCATTGAACTTCGCGAGCCGGACCGGCTCCCCACGATTCTCTTTTCGCATTTTTGGGTCGCGCGTTATTGCGGCATGACGTGCCGCGAGGCTATGTATGACTATGAGCGCCTCGCGGTCGCCGTCCGCAAGGCAGCCATTGATCTCGAGCCAGATGGAATCCAGCCGGTACATGCCTCGATCGCCTTCGGCCCTACGATGGACATTCTCGGCTACAAACAGCTCGAGTGGCCAGGTCATAAGGGATTGGCGGAGGACGTCGGCTTTCAATATTTGGACGCCGAGTACATGACGACGACGGAGTATGAGGAATACCTCCTCGATCCCACCGGCTTTATGCTTCACAAGTACTTGCCGCGCGTCGCCGCGGCATTGGAACCGCTATCGGAACTTCCCCAGTACCCGGGCGTGCTTCACACCAGAATCATTCAATCGATGGAAGTCTATGCTCGTCCGGAAGTTCGGCAGGCGCTCGAAACTTTAATTCGCGCCGGCGAAGAAATGCAGAAGATGCGCGCCGTTCAGAGCCGTTTATTTCAGGAACTCGCGGAAATGGGGTTTCCCCTGGCGGGCCACGGCACGAGCCATGCGCCCTTTGATGTGGCGGCGGATTATTTGCGGGGCTCCAAAGGCGCCATGCTGGACTTGTTCCGCAATAAGGAAAAGCTGCTGAGCCTGATGGATCGGCTCGGGTCATTGATACCCCGGACGGGAATTGCGACGGTGAAGGCGGCCGGCGGAAACATGGTTTTTATTCCGCTGCATTGGGGCCTGGACGGCTTCATGTCGCCCAAGCAATTCGCAACTTTCTTCTGGCCGCAATTTCAAAAAGTGCTTCTGAATTTTATCGATGCTGGGATCTATCCCCACGTGTTTTGGGAAGGCGATTGCACATCGCGTCTGGACGTGATTAAAGACGTTCCGCCCGGCAAGTGCGTGTACTTCTTTGAGCGCACGAATATGTTCAAAGCCAAGGAAGTTTTGCGCGGCGCCGTTTGTATTCGGGGAAATGTGCCGGCGTCGATGCTGGCCACCGGTACCCCAAGTGAGGTGCGGGAATATTGCAAGAAGCTTTTCGACGTTGTCGGTGACGGTGGCGGACTTATTTTAGACGCGGGCGTCGGCGTGCCGGACGAGGCAAAACCAGAAAACGTGCGGGCGATGTTCGATTGCGCCAAGGAATGTGTGTACTGAAGACGTGCATGCCGGCACTTTCAGATTTCGGTTTGCGCCTGACAATCGACGACGTGATTGTCTGCTGGCGCGCCCGCGGCGATAAAGTTGTACCCAAGCGGATCAGGGAACTACTGGCCACTCTGCTTGTCCACATCGAAGCCGAGAATCTGATTCAGCCACGCGTGAGCTTTCGTGTCTGGCCGGTAGAATCGCGCGAGACCGGCTGGCTTGAATTGGGCGGCGGCATTCGCATTTCATCGCCAAAGCTGAATCATCATTTGCCGGGCGCGCGTTTTGTTGCAACGGGAGTCTGCACAATCGGCTGCGCCCTTGAGCGACAAGTGAGCGAACGTTTTGCATCCGGCGATCGCCTTCCCGCCGTGATGCTCGACGAGATCGGGACCGTAGCGCTTTTTCGCGTTTCCGACCGCCTCGAAAATGAAATTCAAGTGGAGGCGGCCCGACTCGGCCTTGAAGCGGGTGGGGTATTAAATCCGGGAGAAGATGGTCTTGAGATTTCGCAGCAGCGCCCGATCGTAGAGCTGGCCAACGGTCCCTCAATCGGGATTTCAAGCTCCGCTGCGATGCTCGTGCCCCGCAAAAGCATCTCGATGCTTATCGGCATAGGCGCCCGGATGCCGAAGTGGACTCGCGGTCAACGCTGCGCGGTCTGTGCCGCGCGAGACCGATGCCCGCACCGGAGGTCGCAGATCGTTGGGGCGCGGTCGTGAGTCGCACGCAAGAATCACCGCGTGCGGGTCATTGGATTACGTTCGAACCGGATGGGCAGCGCGTGTTCAGCCTGCCGGCCGAAACTCTGCTGGATACTGCGCGTCGCGCCGGCGTGCGGATCGCCAGCGTCTGCGGGGGCCGCGGACTTTGCCAGTCTTGCGTGGTCCGCATAGCCGACGGGCCGGTGGGACCAGCATCACAAGAAGACCTCGAATACTTTTCGCCGGAGGAAATCGCGGACAACTGGCGCCGAGCCTGCCAAAGCGTCGCATCGGGAGATTGTCGCGTCGAAGTGTCTGCTCGAGCGCGCGCCGTTCCATTGCGCACCGAAGTCGAAAGTGAAGACGTCTGGGTTCGTCCCGACCCGGCAGTCCGAGTGTACCCGGTGCACGTTGCGCCGCCGATACTGGAGCATCCTTATGCCGATGATCAGCGGCTTTTGTCGGCGCTGAACGCCAAATGGCCGGGGATGTGCTCGCGGATCGATCTCGAGGTGTTGCGCCGAATGCCGGAGACGTTGCGCTCGCTTTCGGGCGACGTCGTCGCATTTGTACGTTTCGGCGAAGTCATCGGCATCGGGCCACAGCGTAAATGCGCGGTGCCGGGGCTGGCCGTCGACGTCGGCACCACAAACATCGGCGTTCTTCTTGTTGATTTGCGAAATGGGCGAACGCTCGCGAGCCGGGCAATGGAAAATCCGCAGTCGCGCCACGGAGCCGACGTAATAACCCGGATCGGGAAGGCGCGATCGTCGCCCGAGCGGCAACAGCAGCTTCACGATTTGGTTGCGGGTGCAATCAATGAAGC
>JAGWRH010000319.1 GCA_028876695.1 Acidobacteriota bacterium
CGCGCGATCGAGCCGAGCACGGTCAATTACTAAACGTTCGAACGGGACCTTCTAACCGAAACCCTCTAGTTCGAAGCGGCCACTCGGAACGCTAGCGGCGTCAGTTCGCCTTCGCGGGGTCGCCGCGGCTTAGCGCCGGTGCGATTTCACGCGAGATCGGCGATTGCGGTTTTCGACAGCCGCGATTCCAGCTCTTTCACGTCTTGCAGGATGAACTTCGCCCCGAGTTTCCGCAGCAGCGCTGCGCGAGCACGGCTGTGCTCGATTTTCGGCGATACCACGCCGACGAATGGCATCCCAGCCGCTTTCGCGGCATGCGCGTCGTCCACGTTATCGCCCACGTACACAGCTCTTGCGGGGTCGCGCCCGTTGAGAATTGCGATCAGCCCTTCCGGGGCTGGTTTCGGCTTGGTCACATCTCCCGCCGTCACGATGTGGCCAAAAAATTCGCGCACGCCGCAGCGTTCGAGCGTGTAATCCATTTCCCTTCGCACGCGCCCGGTAAAAATCGCCAACTCCGCCCGCGAGGCCAAACGGCGCAGTTGCGGCCGCGGCAAAAGCCACTTTTCGCGGGCCACGTTGCCGCGATCGCCATTCGTGCCCCAATAGAGCTCGATGAAACGCCGCTTCACTTCGTCATATTCGAACTTGCCGCCGAGCGACTGAACCCACGCGGTGGAAAGCTTCCAGTCATCGTTGTACCCGGATTGGTTCTTCCACTTGTGGAGATCGTGCGCGGTGACGCGCTTCTTCGTGAAGTGACGAACCGTCTGCAGCGTGGTTCGGTGAAACGAGCCGCGCACGTCCACCAGCACTCCGTCCACGTCGAAGACGATCACCTCGGGGTGTAATTTCATGGGATTTTCGGATTTACCGGCGCGATCTCGAAGGCCGGCTTAAGATCCAGAATCGCCTGCGCTGGGCTTTCCGTCCGCATTTTCTGTTTTGCTCGCTTCGTTTTCGCTCGGCCCCGATGACTCCGACGACCACGCTTCCCCCGGTACGGGAACTGCGGGCGCAATACCGGAGTCTGACTCAGCCGGTCGGGCAAGCACCGATCCCTGTATTTCCACCGCTTCGCGATTCTCTTCGGCGCCCGGTTTCTTTTCCGCGGGAGCGGCCGCGGACTCTAGCGCAGCCAGCCGGTGTGCCAGTGCATCGGCAAGCAGATCCAGTACAAGTTTTGCGCCGTT
Organism: Acidobacteriota bacterium; assembly: GCA_028876695.1. GTDB lineage: Bacteria > Acidobacteriota > Terriglobia > Acidiferrales > UBA7541 > Palsa-295. The sequence goes on from JAGWRH010000319.1 coordinate 1,194, forward strand.
GCCGTCCGGGTCTTTGGCCGGATTGTACGCCGCCACGTCGATGGCCGCGAGATGGGGCTGCGCCACGAACACCTGGACCGCTTCGCGCACTTGGTCAATCGTTAGCCCGCCTTCGGCCGGATAATCCGTCGCCGCGAAGCCGCTGATCGCGTCCACGTCGAAGTGCAGCACGAATTCGTTCTTGTCGCCATGAATTCGCTCGACCGCGGATCGGGCCGCCTCGGCCGCGCCGAGCCTACGCACGTCCGCTGCGAGATAATGCCGCAGCGTGCTGCCCCCCAATAGTACCTGCTCGGCCGGATCGAGCCGCGCCACGCCAAACAACGCTACATCGGGATCGCGCACCAAAGGAGGTTCGCTCCAAAAACGCACCAACTCCGCCGCGCCGCGCCCCGTGATGTGCGAAACCACCATCCCATCCAGCGATCCGGAGCGGGTTGTCGCCGGTATGTTCAGATCGGCGTCGGCATCCATGTAGATCAGGCCCACGCCGCGGAAATAGCGCCGCACGGCGGCTATGGTGGCCAGCGCGATCGAACAATCGCCGCTCAGAATCACCGGCAGCGCCCCGCCTTTCACCGCGATTTCCACCCGCGGCTTCAGAGCGTGTACGGCGGCGAGCACTCCGGAAATGTTGCGGGCGCGCGGACTTTCTTCATCGGGCTTGGAAAGTTCCACTGGATCGTCGCCCGCGTCTTCCACGTCGTAGCCAACCGAGCGGAGACGATCGAGAAGTCCGGCGGAGCGGAGGGCGGCCGGAGCGCCTTCATGGCCGGCCGAGAGAGCGGCCGCACTGGTGGGCGATCCCAACACTACGATTTTATTCGGCTGGCGGACAATTTTGACCGCCACTCACACGCTCCTCTCGCTCATCGCGCGGACAGCGAAACGCCGTTCCATCAGTTCGCCGCCCGCCCCTGGCGCGCCGCGGCCAGCTCCGGCGGAAGCGTGAACCGCACATCCTCGCGAATTAGGTCGAGATCCTGATGATTGGTGAACCCGAAATTCGAGAGCCGCTGGCTCACCTGCTCCACCAGGATCTCCGGCGCCGAAGCACCGGCGGTCACGCCAATGACTTTTACGCTTTCGAGCAGCGCGGC
>JAGWRH010000320.1 GCA_028876695.1 Acidobacteriota bacterium
CGCCGATCAGCAGCTAAACAAACGATCCGAACCGCCATCGAAAGCATCGAAACCGAATGTATGCAGTCGTGCTGTACAGCGCCCAACATCTCAAGCGGCCAACGCAGTCGCCGCGCGGCCATGCAACGTGTCAGGGCACGACTTTAGTCGTGCCGTACGGTGCGCGCGAACGCGCTACCTTTCGCGCCACTTCACCCGCGCGAAGTAATCGGTTTATACATGCACTTGCAGCAAGCAGTTGAAATGATCGGATCGTAGGAGCGAAAACCGCATGACTTTACTTGCCGACATGGACCAAATCCGCAAAATCGACATCTTCACGCACATCTGGCCGAAGTCGTTTCACGAAAAGCTGCTCAGCGTCGCCGGAAATATGCGCGACATGCATCGCCGCAGCGAAGCTGTCCCCATGATGACGAATCTCGACGTGCGCTTCGAGGTCATGGACAAATTTCCCGGCTACCAGCAAATCCTCTCGCTCGCTTCGCCCCCACCCGACGCTATCGGCTCGCCCGCGGACTGGCGCCAACTCGCGCGCCTGGGCAATGACGGCATGGCCGAGCTTTGCCAGAAATATCCGGAGCGCTTTCCCAGTTTCCTCGCGGCCGTGCCCATGCGCGATCCCCAAGCCGGCGCCGCCGAAGCGAACCGCGCCATCATGGAGCTGGGCGCTTGCGGTGTCCAGATACCCGCGAACGTCTCCGGCAAGTCGCTCGACGCGCCGGAATTCCGTCCCGTCTTTCAGGAACTGGAAAAGCTGGGAAAAGCCATCTGGATTCATCCCGCCCGTACCGCCAACATCCCCGACTTTTCAACCGAGCAAAAATCGCTCTACGAAATCTGGTGGACCTTCGGCTGGCCCTACGAATCGAGCGCCGCGCAGGCGCGCATCGTTTTCTCCAAAATGCTCGACGATATGCCCGGCTTGAGGTTCGTCATTCACCACGCCGGAGGCATGGTTCCCTTCTTCGAAGGACGCGTCGGCCCCGGCTGGGACCAGCTCGGCAAGCGCACTTCCGATGCGGATTACAGCGCCCTGCTGAAGGAGCTGAAACGCCCGCATCTCGAATATTTCAAAAGGCATTTCTACGCCGATACCGCCACATTCGGATCGAAAGCAGCGCTCGATTGCGCCATCGCCTTCTACGGCATCGCGCACGTGCTCTTCGCCTCCGATGCCCCTTTCGATCCCGAAGGCGGGCCCATGTACATTCGCGAAACCATCCGCGCCATCGACGCGCTCGATTTGTCGCGCGCCGACCGCGACGCCATCTACTACAAAAACGCGCTGAAGCTGCTCGGGATTAAATAGCTGCCACCTGGGGGGCCGACGCCGCCGAATACCGACGCTTCCGGCCCCCAAGTGTGGCAGTAGCACCCTACTTTTCAGCCCTGAGCACCGGGAAAGATCGCGCTCGCGCCGATTCTTCGTCCTCGCGTGCATTTCCCCGAGCGAGGGCCGGGTCAAACACAAACGTCTCGCCCAATTCGGCCACTCGTAGTGAATGGACTGCGTACTGCCCACCCCGCCGGCCGATCAGCAATGCGCTATCGTTGGCAGCCGTGCTCTCTTGAATATCGACTCGCTCGAGTGCCAGCG
>JAGWRH010000023.1 GCA_028876695.1 Acidobacteriota bacterium
CCGGTGATGGCATACCTCCGCCCCGCGAGAAACGAACAGTTGACGTTCTCGAATAGAACGCGGGCACCGTAACGCATCGAAATGTTCGTGAGTGAAAGCACAATCTTTGATTATACCGCAGCCGTTCAGATCGCGTGCCGATGTTCCATCGCGAGACTTCGGCTGTATTTCCGAATCGTTTTGGAACGCCGCTGCATACGAGGGCATGTCGATACCACTTACACCACATCTGGTATCTCCGGCATCTGGCGGCCGCTGAACGACCGCTGGTAGTCTTTGCGATACTACGGCAGTACACTGCCTGTTCATATGACTATACAGTACTGGAAAGTGATCGATCCCCTGCGTCGCCCTGCAGTGGCGAAACCGGTGCGAGGCATACTGACCGGCGCCGCTCTTGGAATCGCGGTGCTTTTGGTCTTTGCTTTCATCCGCATCGCGGCCGATTATTCGGGCGAATTCCAGCTGGAAAGCGCCGCAACGGCGGAAGCGCGCCTCGCCGCGGCCGATGGTCGGAGCGACGGCGGCATCCGCGATGCAATTTTACAAAAAGCACAAGCGCTCGGATTGCCTGTCGATGAACACGCCATAAATGTGCAAATAACGCCGCCCGCGGAGCAAGATCAGAATATGGGGCATTTTCTGGTAGAGCTCGGCGTCCAAAAATCGGCGCGCAGTACAGGGCACGTCGAAATGGCGGTTTCATACGACGTTCCTCATCGCAATTCCGGAGGCATTGCCACGGTACACTTCCGCTTCGCGGTAACCGCAAGAAAGTCCGCGCAGCTCGATATTGCAGAGCGCGGTCGCACGTGGCTTTTCCCTGAAAAATTCGTATGATGGTTGCCCATGGCTGATTTCGATCGCTCCGGCACTCCATTCGCCATCCTGCAAGGCCCCGCTGCCAGCCTCATGGATATTCGGCGATGAATTCCACTGCGCTGCGAAAGGCGTTTTCGTCGCGCGCCTCCAAAGCGAGGCGTCGTCTGGATCCTTCGCAATATACGCCGCGATATGAGTATCGCGGGCCCGCGACTGGACCGTCGAATATCGAGGTTTTACAGTGCGAAGGAGTTGCGCTGCCTCGGATTGCCGAGGAAGTCGGAACGCCCGCCTACATTTACAGCCGCGCTTCGATTGAATCCGCTTACCGGCAACTCGACCGCGCTTTCGGTTCGCTTTCGCACTCGATTTGTTACGCGGTTAAAGCCAACAGCAATCTCGCGATCCTGCGCCTCCTGGCTCGCCTGGGCAGCAGCTTCGATATTGTGTCCGGGGGCGAACTCGATCGCTTGCGTCGCATCGGCGTTCCGGGTCGTCGCATCGTGTTCTCCGGCGTCGGGAAAACGCGCGAGGAAATTCGCGACGCGCTGTGCTATCCCGGTTCGCGCGCCGTCCGCGGCGGCATTTTGCTCTTTAACATCGAATCCGCCGCGGAACTTGAGCTGTTTCTGGACGAAGCTGCTCGTCACACTGCCGCGGGCGGCGGAAAACCTTCGGCCGCGATACGCGTGAATCCAGACGTGCTCGCCGGCGGCCATCCGCATATTTCCACGGGACAACATCATCATAAATTCGGCATCGAGTGGGCCGAGGCGCGGCGCCTCTACTTGGCGCATCGAAATTCGTCCTCTTTCGTATGGCGCGGAATCAGTGCACATATCGGATCGCAGATTTTGACGGTCGCGCCGTACCGGCAAGTGCTTTCGCGCCTCGCCAATTGCATCCGCGACCTCTCGCGCCAAGGAGTTGCACTCGAATACGCGGACATCGGCGGCGGCCTGGGTATTCGTTACACAGACGAACATCCGGTGCATCTGAGTGCCTTTGCGCAAGCCCTTGCCACCATCATTCGCCCGCTAGGCTGCCGGTTGCTCATCGAGCCGGGCCGCGCGCTCGTCGGCTCCGCGGGCGTTCTGCTCACGCGCGTTCTGTACGTGAAGGAGACGCCGGGCAAGAAATTCATCATCGTTGACGCGGCAATGAACGACCTGATTCGCCCCGTTCTATACAACGCGCGCCACCCCATCACACCGGTTCGGCGCGACCGCGCGTCGCGAGCCTCACTTGAAACAGTCGATGTCGTCGGCCCTGTGTGTGAAAGCGGCGATTATCTCGCGCGAGATTTGCCGATGCCGAATGTGAAGACGGGGGACCTGTTAGCGATCTGGGCCGCCGGAGCTTACGGTTTTGTGCAGGCGTCCAATTACAACTCGCGCCGCCGCCCCGCCGAAGTTCTCGTGGAAGGACGCCGGTTCCGCGTAGCGCGCCGCCGCCAGACCTACGACGATCTCGTTCGAGGCGAAGAGGCGTAGAATGGCGCTTTTCCCGGCATTTCTGAAGCTCGGTGGGCGACGTTGCCTGGTTGTCGGCGCCGGTCGAGTGGGCGAAAAGAAGATTGCGAGTCTGCTTCGGGCTGGCGCCGAAATCCGAGTGGTCGCCCCGAAAGCTACTCGCCGCGTGCGCGCGTGGGCGCGCGCGAGAAAGATTCGCTGGGATGCGCGCCCATTCCGCGCTTCCGATTTGGCCGGCACGTTCTTGGTCGTCGCCGCAACGCCCTCGCCAGGCCTGCACGCGGAAATTCACGCGCAGGCGCGGCGCCGCGGCGTGCTCTGCAACGCGGTGGACGATCCCGAGCACTGCGACTTTTACTATGGCGCCGTGGTTCGGCGTGGCGCGCTGCAAATCGCCGTCTCAACAGAAGGCCACAGCCCCGCGCTCGCTCAGCGCCTGAAGAGGAAAATCGCCGCGGAATTCGGCCCTGATTACAAATCCTGGCTGGCTAAGATCGGAAAAACGCGAAAGCGCCTATTCGCTGAGCGCAATCTCCCGCCCGCACGCCGCGCGGCCATCTTGCGCCGCCTCGCGAGCGAAAAGTCCTTCCAAACGTTTCAGCACAGGTCGAAGGGTGGGCGCATGCAGCCGCGCAAATCACGCAAATGATGGATCCCTGGTCCGATTTCACCGCGACACCGCATTTCTTCATCGGAAAGACGAATGACTGCCATCCGGATTTCGACGAACCGCGCTCGCGCTTCGCCTGATACGATTCCTCACCTTCGCCGATGCGGCCGGGTCGCGGTCTCCCCCCCACCCGCACCATCCGTGCCCGGCCGCTAAATTCTTCGAACCGCTAGCCGGCTTCACTCGCTCCCGCCGCTGCGCTTGACGGCAACAATCGCTGCGGCCCGTCGGGCAGCCTCATTCACAAGAAAACCCATCTTCGGATGTTCGGGCTCGAAATCGATCGCCAGTCCATTCTCCCGCGCCTCCTCTGAAGTCACCGGCCCGATCGACCCCACTGCGACTCGCTCGAATCCCTTGCGCAGTTCTCGCTCCAGTCCCATTTCCTGCGCGATCCTCAACAGGTGCAATACCTGTACTGACGTGGTAAATAGGGCCACGTCGACCGCACTTCGCGTCGCCATTTCCACCGCCGCCCGCAGCGGACCCGTGTCCTCCGGCAGCTCCCATCGGTACACGGGCACGCGAGTCACTTGCGCGCCGCGGGCCGCGAGTCCGTCCAAGAGTTCCTGATTCGGCGCGCCGTACTCCTGCACCGCCAGGCGCTTTCCACGCAGCGGAAATGACGCCGATTTTTCGTCCAGTACGCGCAACAAATCCTTCCACGTATTCGGCTCCGGGACTGCGATGCTTGCGTCCACCCCCATCTCTTTGAGAGCCGCCACCGGCTTCGGGCCGCGCGCCACCACCGCGACTTTTTTCAGCGCGTCCCGAAATTCGTCCAGCGGGAACACCGCCTCCGCCACCCGCGCAAGCGCCCGAGTCCCGACGCCGGTGAGAAAAATCACCATGTCGAACCGGCTGGCATTCAGCTCTCTCACAAACGCCAGCGCTTCCATATTCGATTCCAGCGGAATTTCACGCATCGACGGAACCACGATCGCTTTCCCGCCGTAGCTTTCAATCAGCTTGGCCATTTCGGCGCCGCGCCGGCTTTCAAACGCCAGCACACGCAAGCCGGCCAGCCCATTTTGTTTCGGTCGATTTCCCATCTGTCGTCCAGCCGCCGATGCGGCAAATCGCGGTTAATGACGGAAATGCCTGGCGCCAGTGAATACCATCGCCAACCCTAGCTTGTTTGCCGAGGCGATCGAATCCGCGTCACGGACCGAGCCGCCTGGCTGAATAATGGCCGTCGCACCCGCGTTTCCCGCGGCTTCCACGCAATCGGAGAATGGGAAAAACGCGTCCGACGCCATCACACTGCCATCGAGCGAGAGTCCCGCCTCCGCCGCCTTTCGCTCCGCGATCTTCACCGAATCGATTCGGCTCATCTGGCCGGCTCCGATACCTACCGTCGCTCCGTCGCGCGCGAATACGATCGCGTTCGACTTCACGTGTTTGCACACGATCCAGGCGAAGATCATCGCGCGCATCTCCGCGGCCGTCGGCGCGCGCTCCGTCGCCACCTTCAGATCGGACTCCTTCAGCTCGTGCCGGTCCGGCTCCTGAACGAGCACACCGCCGGCAATCCGCTTCAGCTCGAGTTCCGCCGGCGCCTCCTCGCGCGGCATGTCTATCAGCCGCAAATTTTTCTTGCTGGATAGCTGTTCGATCGCCGCGGCCTCGTACCCCGGTGCGGCAACGCATTCCACGAAAAGCTTCGCCAGCTCGCCCGCTGTCGCGGCATCGACCACGCGATTGAATGCAACCACGCCGCCGAATGCAGACACCGGATCGCATGCCAGCGCCTTCACGTACGCGTCGCGCAGCGACTCCTGTTCCGCCGCGCCGCACGGGTTGTTGTGTTTGATGATCGCCGCGGCTGGTCGCCCGAACTCCATTGCCAGCGCCCACGCCGAATCGAGATCGACGAGATTGTTATAGGAAAGTTCCTTGCCCTGAAGCTGCTTCGCCGCCGCGAAGCCCGCCGCGGCGCGGCCTGCCGCAACGTAGAGTGCCGCTGCTTGATGCGGGTTTTCGCCATAACGCATCGCCTCGCGCCGTTCCAGTGCCACGTGCAGCCGGTGCGGCAACTTCTCGAGCGTTCCGATCGCCACTTTCCCATTAGCGGTCAGGCGCTCCAACTCCGTCGCAATTTCTCCGTCGTACCGCGCGGTTCGCGCGAACGCCTTGCGAGCCAAATCGAGCCGCAGGCCCTGGCTCAGGACGCCTGTTTCGCGCAATTCTTTCGCCACCGGAGCGTAATCCGCTGGATCGGTAATCACGCCCACGCTTTGGAAATTTTTGGCCGCTGACCGCACCATCGCAGGCCCGCCGATATCGATATTCTCGATCAGCTCTTCCGCCGTTACGTCGGGCCTGGCGGCTGTCGCCGAAAATGGGTAGAGGTTCACCGCCACAAGATCGATCGGTTGAATTGCGTGCTGCGATATCTCGCGCTGATCCTCCGCCTTCCCCCGCTGAAACAAAATGCCGCCGTGCACTTTCGGATGCAGCGTCTTCACGCGCCCGCCAAGCATCTCCGGCCAGCCCGTCAGGTCAGACACATCGCGAACCTTCACGCCGCTCTCGCGAAGCAGCTTGGCCGTGCCGCCCGTCGAGACAATCTCAATCCCCATCGACGCAAGCGTGCGCGCAAACTCCGCCACGCCGGTCTTGTCGTACACGCTGATGAGCGCCCGTTCGATCTTCACGATGCGTTTACCTCGCGTGAATGCAACGTCTCGCCCGCCGTGCGTCCTGCCGAAAGCGTCGCGATCCGCGCGAATTCCGCGCGGGCTGGAGCGCATTGCGCCACAGCGCGGAGGCGACGCGGCCAGTTTAACCGTTTGCCTCGGATTTCGAAGTGAATTTTGGAACGAGGACCGATCTAGCGAGCTGCCAAACTTTTACCGCGATACCCGCGCTTTCAACTTCACGCGCCCCGCTTCGATGCTGACGGTATATTCCACCTCGCGCCCGCCTTTTTCTTTCAGGCTGCGCGTCTTCTGCCTCACGAAGTTCTCGAAGTCCTGCAGGCTCGGAGCGCCTGCGCTTTCACCGGTTCCTTCGCGCATCTCCATCAACTTACGGTAAAGCTCCTGAACTTTCCCGAGGTCCCGCTCCGGATCGGCAATCGACGCGGAAAACGGCTTGCCCGCCGCTTTCTTTCCCTTCTTGCCGTTCGTTTCGGGATGCGCGGCGGCGTGCTCGGCCGCGGCATGAGCGCGTTCTGCTTCGATCAGTTTGGCGGCCGCGCCGAAATGGTGCTGCTCGATTCCGGCTTCCTTTTGCATGGTTTTCTTGCGCCACATATCGCAGTATTTCGCGTACGTCTGCGCCAGGTTATTGAACCGGAATCGCTGCGCGAATTTCAGATCGCCGATACGTTCGTTGTAACGGCGCACCGTCGTATCCACCCGCCACTGCGTGTCCGCGGGCGGACGCTTGCGCCCGCCGCCGAAATATTGCTCGTACTCGATTTTCAGCGCGCGGATATCGCGCTCCAGCTGGCTGAGATCTTCGTCGATATTGGGTGCTTGTGGCATCGGGTCCGGGACTTCGCGTCAGCCCAGCGTAAAAGGCTCTCCGCGGCCGGTCAACGAAACCCTGCGCGCCATTGTCGCAAAGGGAAAGCCTGTCCCGCGGAAGTTGCGCCTCTCATTCTCTGCATGTTCAAATAGCCGCGATGCCATCCTCTTCCGAGCCCGCTGCCCGCATGCAGCCGGACGCCAACGCGCGCTTGCGCGAGCTCCCTTCCGTCGATGAACTTCTGGGCCGCGGACGGATTGCCTCCCTCGAGCACATCGCGGGCCGCGCCGTGGTGACGGACGCCGTGCGTTCCGTACTGGCCGCTCTGCGAGAACAGCTGAAGAACCCCGCTTCCGAAGCTCCGCCTTCATCGTTCGCGGCGAGCGTGGATGCCATCGAATTGCGCGTTGTGGCCGAAATCGAGGCGCTCCTGGCGCCTTCCCTCCGCCGCGTGATCAATGCAACGGGCGTCATCCTGCACACGAATCTCGGCCGCGCTCCCTTGTCGTCTGGCGCAATCGGCCGCATCGCCGCCACGGCCGCCGGCTACTCCAATCTCGAATACGATCTCGCAAGCGGCCGCCGAGGCAAGCGCGATGTGCACACCGCTCGGCTGCTGGCCGAGATCGTCGAAGCCGAATCCGCGATCGTTGTGAACAACAACGCCGCCGCCGTCTTTCTCGTCCTCAATACGCTGGCCAAAGGCGACGAAGTGATCGTCTCCCGCGGTGAACTGATCGAAATCGGCGATGGATTTCGCATTCCAGACATCATGGCCGAAAGCGGCGCCATTCTCCGCGAGGTGGGCACCACCAACCGCACGCGGATCCGGGATTACGAGCGCGCCTTGAACGAACGCACGCGCTTGCTCCTGCGCGTGCATCCCTCGAATTTCCGCATGGCCGGCTTTACCGAAAAACCTTCCCTCGAGGAACTCGTCGCTCTGGGCCGTCGCGCCCAGGTGCCGGTTTTCGAGGATCTCGGTTCCGGCTGCCTCGCCGATCTTTCCGCCGGCGGCATTGCCGAGCCGCTCGCGCGCGAAAGCTGCAAGGCAGGCGTGTCTTTGGTCTCTTTTAGCGGCGATAAGCTTTTGGGAGGTCCGCAGGCCGGCGTGATTGCCGGAAAGAAAGATCTCGTCGAACGCGCCCGCCGCAATCCTCTGTTTCGTGCGCTGCGCGTCGATAAGCTTACGATCGCCGCGCTCGAAGCGACGCTGCAAAGCTACCGTCGCGGCGCTCTCGACGAAATTCCCACTCTCCGCATGATTCGTCTCTCGCCCGGCGATGTTGCCGTCCGCGCCGAAAAGCTGGCGGAAGATATTCGGCCGCGGCTAGCGCGGGAGGCTGTCGTCGAACTGCGGGAAGGTTTTTCGGTGGTCGGCGGAGGCTCAACTCCCGATCAGCAGTTGCCTACAGTACTGCTTTCTATCGCCAGCCGCCGTCACTCCGCGGCCGCATTCGAGGAAAAGCTCCGCCTGCACTCGGCCGCGTCCGGCTCGGCGAACATTCCGCCGGTGATCGCTCGCATCGAAGAGGGTCGCATCGTCTTCGACCTACGCACCGTTTTTCCGGAGGACGAATCCGCCCTAGCCGCCGCCATTGTCGCCGCCGCCCACTCCTGACGAACCTCGCATCCGTGCATGCCCTCGATGGACGCTTCAGGATCTATTAATTGCGCTCGCCACGCACGCCGCGCCGAACCCGTTATCGATATTTACCACGCTCACATTCGATGCACAGCTGTTCAGCATCGCGAATAGCGCGCTCAACCCGCCAAAACTCGATCCGTATCCGACGCTCGTCGGCACCGCAATCACCGGCGCCGCCACCAGGCCTGCCACGACGCTCGGCAGCGCTCCTTCCATCCCCGCGGCGCATACGATCACCCGTGCCTCCACCAGCTTTTTGCGATGCTCGAGCAACCGATGCAGCCCGGCTACGCCCACGTCGTAGATCGCTTCCGCTCGATTGCCCAATATCCGCGCGGTCACCAGCGCCTCTTCCGCCGCGGGAATATCGCTGGTGCCAGCCGTAACCACCAGGATCAGCCCCTTCCCGCGTATGGTGCCGTCGCGCTCGATCGTGATCGCTCCCGATAGCTCGTGAAACTGCAAATTCGGCGCTTTCCCCGCGGCGCGCTTCACTGCCGTAAAAATCGCGGAGGTCGCTCGCGTGATCAAAATGTTGTTCGACGATTTCGCCCGCAGCATCCCGCGCGCGATCTCCGCCACCTGTTTCGGCGTCTTGCCCCGCGCGAAGATCACCTCGGGAAAGCCCTGCCGCAGCGCGCGGTGATGATCGATCTTGACGAATCCCAAATCCTCGAAGGGCAAATGTCGCAGCCGTTCCAGCGCTCGTTCAATGGTCGTTTCCCCGCGCCGCACTTCCTGCAAAATGTTTTCGATGTCGCGTTCGTTCATGATTCGATAGCGCCGCTTCGGGCGAGCGATTGTAGCATCTCTCAGTCCCACGCTCGTCATCGCGGTATATACCGTGGGGAGGTCCCGGCGCACTCGGGCCTGATCGTCAAGGGCCGCGGTGTGGGACTCGCGGTCGACCTCATCGTCGGCGTGGTCGGATCGCTCATCGGGGGATTTGTAGCCGGCCTGATCGGCCTCGCCGCATATGGTTTGCTTGGCCGGTTGGTTA
>JAGWRH010000321.1 GCA_028876695.1 Acidobacteriota bacterium
ATGCTCCGCTTCTTGTTGACACGGGTAATACCACCTCGCAGTTATGCGCCGCAGCGAGTGTCCAAACCCCCGGTCCCGTTAGAGGGCCTACCATTCCATCGGCAGGCCGACGTAGTTTTCGGCGAGCGATTGCGAGGCGGCGCGAGAGCTGGTGAGGTAGTCGAGTTCAGCGATCTGGCGGCGGCGATCGAAGGCGTTTTCGTCCGGAAAGCGGTGCAGCATGGAGGTCATCCACCAGGAGAAGCGCTGCACCTTCCACACGCGGCGCAGGCAGACGGTTGAGTAGGAATCGAGGTGTTCGCGTTTGCCGGAGTGATAAAACTCCGCGAGCGCGCGGGCTAGCACGCGCACGTCGGCCACAGCGAGGTTGAGTCCTTTGGCGCCAGTGGGCGGCACGATATGCGCCGCGTCGCCGGCGAGGAACAGGCGGCCGTACTGCATCGGCTCGGTGACGAAGCTGCGCATACCAGTGACGCCTTTCTGCAGCACAGGCCCTTCGGTCAATTTCCATTTCCCGTCGGCCGTGGCCAGCCGCTTGTGCAGTTCCTGCCAAATGCGGTCGTCGGGCCACTCGTTGATGTCTTCTTCGGGCGAGCATTGGACGTAGAGGCGACTCAGCGTGGGGGAGCGCATGCTGAGCAGCGCGAAACCGCGGTCGTGATAGGTGTAGATCAGCTCTTCATTCGACGGCGGCGCTTCGGCAAGAATGCCTAGCCAACCGAAGGGATACACGCGTTCGTAGATCTTCAAAACGCTTTCGGGAATGGACGGCCGGCACACGCCGTGAAACCCGTCGCAGCCGGCGATGAAATCACAGTGAATCTCGTGCGGCTCGCCTTCGCAACGGAAGCGAATTTTGGGCAAAAGGCTCGGGTGCGGGCCTAGCGTCGCGTCGCTGAAATCGTGAATAGATGCGCCTTCGGCTTCGTAGAAGATGCGGCCGCCGGCGGCGAGGCGCGCGTCGGCAACGTCGGCAACGACATGGTTCTGGCCGTAGATCGTGACGGATTTGCCGCCAGTCAGTTCCTCGAAGTCGATGCGATGGCTTCGGCCATGGAAGCGCAGCTCGATGCCGTAGTGCGTGAGGCCCTCGCGAGAAAGGCGGTCGCCGACGCCGGTTTGCTTGAGCAGGTCGACGGTATCGTGCTCGAGAACGCCGGCGCGGACGCGATCTTCGACATGTTGGCGGCTTCGCGCTTCGATAACAATCGATTCAATACCCTCCAGATGAAGCAGGTGCGAGAGAACCAGTCCGGCAGGACCGGCTCCAATGATGCCGATTTGGGTGCGGAGGTTCGTGGATGGATTTCCTCTCGAGCAGACAAGGGCAGATCCCTGCCTGCGGCAAGCGGGCCTCACGCTCATTCCGGGCTGAAATCGCCGGGACTGGATTCGGGACGGCGGCCCCAACGGCTTCGGCGCAGGCCATTTTACATTCAACTTGCAAAGAGGAAAGATCAATCTACAATGCGGGACGCAAACACTCCGGGTAAGGTGAAACCGCTCCGCAACCGCCGAAAACAAGGCCGGGAGGATTGAACGTGCCGGAAAAAGTGAAATTCTACGGGTGGAATCTGCTGGCGGTGCTCTTCTGGCTGGATTTCATCAACATGGGCGTGCCGTATTACGGCGGGAGCGTGATCATCAACGATTTCATGACGCGCGACATCCACATGAGCGCCAGCACGCGCGGATTCGGATTCACGTTGCTCAACATTTTCGTGGGCGTGGCGGCCATTCCCGCGGCCATCTCCATCGTGAAGATCGGGCTGCGAGCCACGTTTGTGCTTGGATCGGTGATCATTTGCGTGGGCGCGCTGTACATGGGCCTGTTCACAAAAAGCGCGCCGGAATACCTGATCGCGTTTGGCGTGGTGATCGGAATCGGCATCATTTTCGCGACGCTGGTTCCGGCGTTCACGGCCGTGGCGCGATGGTTCCGAAAATACCGCGGGCGGGCCAATGGCATCGCCGTTTCGGCTTCCGGGATCGCGGGGCTGCTGGCTGCTCCGCTGCTTGGCAGCGTAATTCGCGGGCACGGAAATAATTGGCGGTTGGGATGGTTCATTGTGGCAGGCGCCGCGGTAGTAGCGGGATTCCTGGCGTTTTTTGGCGTGAAGGAAAGCCCGGAATCGATGGGGCAGTTCGTGGACGGCATCCCACCGGAGCAGCAGGAGCAGACGGCGCGCACGGACGCCTTGGCGACCAAGTATCCGTGGACCACGTCGCAGGCGTACCGGACGGCCGCTTACTGGCTGATCGCGCTGGCGGGCATCGTGGCGACGTTTCCGTTCTTCCTGTTTGTGGCGCACTGGGCGAAGCGCCTGATCGGAGTGGGATTCAGCGGGTCGGACGCGGACTGGGCGCTGGGCTTCTTGACCATCGGCACACTGGTAGGTCGGTGGATCGGCGGCGTGGTGATGGACTTCATCAACGCACGCGTCGCGTTTGTGCTGGGACTGGCTGTGTACATCGTAGGGACGTACATGGCGATCACGGCGATGCCCGGCGGCAACGGAGTATGGCTGGCCTATTGCGCCGCGCTGCTGAACGGCGCGGCCTATGGCTGGTCGTTCACGTGCGTCGGCACGATGGTCGCGCATTATTTCGGTCCGGCGGCCTTCCCAAAGCTCTACGGGACGATGACGCTGCTGATTTCTCTGATCGCGTCGCCTGCGGGGATCGTCGGCGGTTGGGTGTTCGACGCGTACAAGAGCTACACGCCGGCGTTTGAGTTGAACGCGCTGCTGGCAGTGGTGGGAATCGTGGCGATCATTTTTGCGGCGATGCCGAAGCCGGGCGCGGCGGTTGCCGCAGAGACGGTGCAAGCCGCGGCCCGCTGAGCGGCCTGCCGAAAATGCGGATGCCTCATCCCCATTCCCGACCAAAGGCGCCGGGACTAGGTTCGGCATGACGGCGCGCTATCCTGCGCGAGAAGGTCGTTAACTCTACAGCTGAATTTTAGAGAACAGGTAGCTGCCGATGGCGAGCAGGATGGCGCTGAGGACTACCAGCACGCCAAAGTCGGTGGCCATGTGAAACGCGAAGGCGCTGCTGAACGAGCCGCGGATGCCATCGACGCCGTAGGTGACAGGATTCAGCAGCAGCGCTCCGGCCATAAACTTCGGCAGATCCTGAAGCGGAAACAGAGCGTCGGAAAAGAAAAACAGCGGCATCACCAGGAAATTCATCACCAGCGGAAAACCCTGCATATCCTGCAGGACTGAACCAATTGCTGTGCCGATCGAAGTGAAGAGCAGGGAAAACAAAAACATAAAGACGAGGGCGACGGGCACCAGCAGCCAGTTGTGCACGCGGAAACCGATGACCAGGCAAAGTATGAAGGCCGCAACTCCCTGCAGCATGGCCACGAGCGCGCCTCCCAACACGCGGCCAAAGGCGATTTCGAAGCGCGAGACGGGCGCCACCAAGGTTTCCTTGAGGAAGCCGAATTGGCGGTCCCAGATGATCTCGATGCCGGAAAAGACCGCCGTGAACATGATGGCCATAGCCACGATTCCAGGCGCGATAAAGTCGATGTAATTCCCGGCGCCGGCGCGCTTGAAAATCGCGCCGATTCCGAAGCCGAGCGCCAGCAGAAAGATCAACGGCTGGCCGAGCGATCCGATGATGCGCGCAGGCGAGCGCACGTACCGCTTCAGTTGTCGAATGCAAAGAACATAGATGGCTCTCATCGGCGTCCTCCCCGCCAGGCGGCGCGCATCATGCGCATGCGGTCCATCACGTTGCCTTCTTCCTCGCGGATGGCGTGGCCGGTGAGCGCGATGAAAGCGTCCTCGAGCGTCGCCGAGTCGGTTTGCTGCTTGAGGGCCGCGGGCGTATCCTGCGCGACGATTTTGCCGTGGTCGATTACCGCGCATTCGGCGGCCACGCGGTCGGCCTCTTCCATGTAATGCGTGGTGAAGAATACGGTGACGTTCTGTTCTTTACTGAGCGTATCGATGTAGCCCCAGATGTGATTGCGCGTTTGGGGATCGAGGCCGATGGTGGGCTCGTCCAGAAACAGAATGCGCGGGCGATGCAGCAGGGCGCGCGCCACTTCCAGGCGGCGCTTCATCCCACCCGAGTATTGCTTGACCAGGTCGTCACGGCGGTCCCAAAGGCCGACGAGTTCGAGCAGAGTTTGCGCGCGCTTCATGCGCTCGCCACGCGGAACACCATAGAGAGCGCCGTGCAAGTCCACATTTTCGAGAGCCGTAAGTTCGTCATCGAGGCTTGGATCCTGAAACACGATGCCGAAGGAGCGGCGCACCTGCTTGCGTTCGTGAACCGGATCGTGGCCGTTGACGCGAATAAAACCGCTGGTGGGATCGAGAATGGTGGTGAGCATCTTGATCGTGGTGGTCTTGCCGGCGCCGTTGGGACCGAGGAAACCGAAGATCTTCCCCTCTGGAACAGTGAAGGAGATGTGATTCACGGCGCAAAAATTGCCGTAGTTCTTTACCAGGTCCTGCACTACGATCATGTCGCCCATGCGATCCCTTTCATGTGAACGGGACTGATGTTGCGCGACCCCACCCGAGTGACACCAGACAACGAGCGGCCAAGCAAGGTACGATACAAGCGGCGGTCCGGCAAATGGTTCAAAGGATTATAACGGGCGATACGGGCAAAATGTAACGTGGAATTTGCGGCTAGTGCAGGAGAGTTGCATTGACAACCGTTCGGGAAGCGACCTACGAGGTACTGCGCGATCTGGGGATGACCAGGATTTTCGGAAATCCAGGATCGAGCGAGTTGCCGTTTCTGAAGGATATGCCCCCGGGATTCGAGTACGTGCTCGGGCTGCACGAGCGCAGCGCGGCAGGAATCGGCCTTGGCTATGCGCTTGGACGAAACGAAGCTGCATTCGTGAATTTGCATTCGATCGCCAGCGCCGGAAATGGGTTATCGGCGCTGATCGACGCTTATTACTTGCACGCGCCGCTGGTCGTCACCACGGGACAGCAGGACCGGCGCCAAATCATGGCCGAGCCGTTTCTGGTGAGCCGAGCGGTTGACGTGGTGAAGCCGTATGTGAAATGGGCCTGCGAGCCGCTGCGCGCGGAAGACGTACCGGCGGCGATCGCGCGCGGCTACCACCTGGCGATGCAACCGCCGCGCGGGCCGGTGTTCATCTCCATTCCCATGGACGATTGGAACAAGCCGTGCCAGCCGGTCGCGGCGCGGCGCGTTTCGCAAACCGTGGAGCCCGATCCAGCGGCGCTCGACAAAGTGGCGCGCGCAATCGATGCCAGCCGCAAGCTCGCTCTGATTGCCGGGTCACAGATCGAGGAAGACGGCGCGTGGGACGAGACGATCGCGCTGGCGGAATTGCTGAATGCCGATGTATATGCCGAGCCGATTGCGCCGCGCTGGGCGTTTCCACGCAACCACCGGCTGTTTCGTGGAGGACTGCTGCCCGCGCAGAAGCCACTGGCAGATCAACTCGCGGAATACGACGCGGTGGTGGTGATGGGCGCGCCGGTGTTTCTCTATTACGCCTACGTGCCGGGCGAGGCGATTCACTCGGGGACGAAGCTCTTTCAGATCACGAATTCGCCACAGGATGCTTCAGCGGCACTGGCGGGGACGAGCGTTGTGGGGAATCTCGCGGCGGCGGCGAAGTATCTCCGCGAGCGGCTGAAGAAAGGCGCACGCAACGCGCCGCAGGAACCGGCGCCGCCCGAACCGCAGGCGGAAAAGCCCGCGGCGGGCCAGACGATGACCACCGCGTATTTGTTCAGCACGCTCGCAGAATTGATACCGCGCGACGCCATCATTGCCGAAGAGTGCCCTTCATCCAAGGGCGATCTGGACCGCTACATCCGGCTCGATCAGCCCGGCTCATTCTATTCCGTGCGCAGCGGAATTTTGGGCTTCGCAGTGCCCGCGGCCGTCGGACTGCAACTTGCGCATCCAGAGCGGCGCGTGATTTGCGTGGTGGGCGATGGATCGCTGCAATATTCGGTGCAGGCGCTATGGTCGGCCGTGCAAACGAAAGCGCCCGTGATTTACGTGGTGATCTGCAACGGGAATTATTCGGCGCTCAAGGGATTTCGCGAATTCACGAAAGTCGGGAAAAACGTGCCGGGCATCAACATCCCGGGAATCGACGCGACGCAGATCGCGCGAGGATACGGAATGCAAGCGCGCGCGGTGGAACGCCCGGAAGATCTGGAATCGTCGCTGCGCGCCGCGCTGGAGTCGAACTGCGCGTCGCTGGTAAGCGTGCTGGTGCAAGAGGGCGGCCAGAAAACGATGGGGATGGACCAGTCCGTGAACCCGCCGAACTACGGATGAAGTAACGAGTGTCCATTCAAAGCTGCGTATACGTCACTTAGATAGAAATTCAACCACAGCGGCGGAGAACTCGCGGGGAGCTTCGACGTTCGCGAGATGCGCCGCGGGCAGATGGACGGCGCGGGCACCGGGAATTTCGCGCGCCAGAATTTCGCCATGTCCTTCCCACGGCGTGGCGACATCTCGATCACCGGTGATGACGAGCGTTGGCGCCGCGATTTTGCGCAGCGAGCCGGTGTGGTCCATGTCGCGAATCGCGGAACAGCAGCCCGCATAGCCGACCGGATCGGTGCCAAGCAACGTGATGCGTATCGAGTTCGGGTATGGATTCGGCCGGGCGAGCGTTTCGGGCGAGAAGAAGCGGCTCATCGCGCCATCGACGATGGCCTGCATGCCGCCTTCGAGAACCATGCGGCGGCGGTCGTCCCAGTGAGATTTCGGGGCCATTTTCGGCGACGTATCAGCGAGGATCAGCCCGGTCAGGCGGCTGCAAGCGTTGATGCCGAGCCACTGGCCGATCATTCCTCCCAGCGACAAGCCACAAAACGCGAATTTCTCGATGCGGAGCGAATCGGCGGTGGCGAGCACGTCGCGGCCAAGCAGCGCGATCGAATATTCCGCGCGCGGGGCATCGGACGCGCCCAGCCCGCGCGTGTCGCAGCGCAGCACCTGAAAACGATCGAGCAGCTCCGGCAACTGCTGCGCCCACATGCCGTGATCGCAACCGATAGAGCTTGATAGCACGAGCACGGGAAGGCCGTCGCTGCCCTCCAACCGATAGTACAAACGCGCGTTATCGACGGTCACAAACGGCATCGAGAGACTCCGGACTTATTTCGGTTTGCGCTGCGGCCCCGAATCCGCGCCGGAACGCGAATCGAAATCGCCGAGCAGGCGTTTGCGCAACTCTTCGGCGACGCCGAGATAAGAGCCGGGCGAATCGAGATTGCGCAGGAGATCGGCGTCGATCAAACGCGTGACTTCCGGATTGTCGGTGAGCACATCGCCGAGCTTGCGGTTCTGGATCTCGCTGCGGCGTACGGCGTCTTCGAGGATTTTATGCGCCTGTGCGCGGCCGAGCGACGCCGTGAGCAGCATGCCGATGCGTTCGGCGAACACCGCTCCATTCGTGGCGGCGATATTCTGGCGCATCTGCGCGACGTTCACGTCGAGCCCTTCCGCGGCTTCGGCCATCGATTCAAGCGCGACGCCCGTGGCTTGCATCACTTCGGCAACCGTGGCCCCTTCGGCTTGCCAGCCGCCCACGCCGCGCTCGTGTTCCTGAACCATTCCAGCGAGAAATGCGGCCACCAGGCCGGGGACTCGATTCGCGGCCGCGAGAGCAACGGCCGAAGCGATCGGGTTGTGCTTCTGCGGCATCGTCGAAGAGCCGCCGCGGCCGCTGTCCGCGGGCTCGAAGGCTTCCGCCACTTCGCCTTGCATCAGCAGCGCCAGATCCCGTGCCATTTTTCCCAGGCAGCCCGTCAGGACGCCGCAAGCGGCGACCAGCGCGCCGAGGCGGTCACGATGGGCGTGCCACGGGGCATCGGGAAGTGCGAGGCCGAGATCGCGCGCCAGTGCGCGCCCGATCTCGAGGCCCTGGTGGCCGAAAGCGGCGAGCGTGCCGCTGGCGCCGCCGAATTGCAGCACCAGCGATTCAGCGAAAGCTGAATCCACGCGCACACGGCTCCGGCGAATCGCGGCCAGCCACCCGGCTGCTTTCAGGCCGAAGATGACCGGAGGCGCCGCCTGCAGCAGCGTGCGGCCGAGCATCACCGAATCGCGATGCTTTTCGGATAGAACGGCGAGCGCCTTCTCCATTCGTGCGAGATCGGCGTGCAGCACCGGCTGCGCGCGTTTGAGCAGCAGAACGAGCGCGGTGTCCGCAACGTCCTGGCTGGTTGCGCCCCAGTGGACGAAGCGTGCCGCTTCTTCGCTTGCGGAGCGGACTTTCGCCGTGAGCGCTTTCACCAGCGGGATTCCCGGCGTGCCCGCGCGGAGGAATTCAGCGGCGAACGGAGCAGCGTCGAAATTCGCCGCTTTCGCCGCGGACTCGATCGCATGCGCCGCGGCTCGCGGGATCACGCCCGCGCTGGCTTCCGCGCGCGAGAGCGCCGCTTCGAAATCGAGCATCGCCTGCAGGACGGATGCGTCCGAAAAGATTTCGGCGAGAGGCGCTGTCGTAGTGAGGCTATCGATCAGCCGCGGCGGCACGCGAGGCTCCTGGCACAACGCCGGATATTATAGTGCGCGGCCGCGTCCTTGCAGCGCGCAGCATTACACGTCGAAAAACACCGTCTCGCGCCGGCCGGCCAAATGCACGTCGAAGCGCCACGCGCCGGGTTCGCCCCCAGTTGACGAAGCAACCGGCTCCGCCATCAACGTGTTTCGGCGGGCTTTGGGAACCAGTGCGAGCACGGGATCTTCTTCATTCGCCGGCTCGCCGGCGAAATAAATGCGTGTGGCCAAGCGCTTCAGCACGCCCCGCGCGAAGACGGAAACCTCCAGGTGCGGCGCCTGCAGTCCGCCGTCGCGGCCCGGGACGCGGCCTGGCTTGATCGTCTCAAACACGCATATTCCTTCGCTGTTTGACGAGACTCGCCCAAAACCGAGAACTGCGGCATCCACGCCCTTAGATTGCCGGCCCGCGGAATGATTATATTTTCCATCGGCGTTGGCCTGCCAAATTTCGATCATGGCGTCATCGATCCGCACCCCATCGCGGTCGAAAATCGTGCAGATGAGCTTGACGCGTTCGCCGCTCGCGCCCGGCGCGGCGATGCGAGGAATTTCGCGCGCGCCGCTCATGCCGATCTGAAAATAAGGCCCGACGGTTTGCGACGGGGTAGGGACAAGGTCCCTTCCGCGGCTATTTTTTGTTCTCAAAAGGAGTCTCCCGCGGACCGCGCAGCACGATATCGAAGCGGAATCCCAGCGACCAATCGGGCTTGGTCAAATCCATATCAAACGCGGAGATCAGGCGCCGGCGTGCTTTTTCGTCGGGGATGGAATTCAGGATCGGATCGAATGGAAACAGCGGATCGCCGGGAAAATACATTTGCGTCACGAGCCGTGAGACGAACGCCGTGCCAAAAAGCGAAAAATGGATGTGTGCGGGACGCCAAGCATTTGGGTGATTGTTCCAGGGGTACGGCCCCGGCTTGATGGTGGTGAACCGATAGCGGCCTTGCGAATCCGTGAGCGTACGGCCCGCGCCGGTGAAATTGGGATCGAGCGGAGCCGGATGCTGGTCGATACGATGGGCGTAACGCCCGGCAGCATTGCACTGCCAGATTTCAATCAGCGTGTTGGGCACCGGACGGCCGCTGTCATCGAGCACCTGGCCCGAAACGGTGATGCGTTCGCCCAGCGGTTCGCCGGCATGCTGCCGCGTAAGGTCGTTATCGGTTTCGGAAATTTGGCCGTGGCCGAAAACCGGGCCGGTGACCTCGGAAAGCGTATGCGGGACGACGATCAAAGGCTTCCGCGGCGCGCGGCGCAAAGTGGCTTTGTACGGCGGATAGAGATAAGGAGGCTGAGTTTTCTCCGGGTAACGCCGGCAGGATGAGGCAGTCGGCGAATCAGCCCGGTGTCGTGCAGAGCCCCCGTCTGCGCGACCCGTCGATTTGCTTCTCGCGCCGTCACGGGATGAACTTGGCATTCCACGAAGCTCCCTTGCCTTGCTGCTACGCGCCGCGCGTCGATTCGCTCTATTTGTTGAGTTCGCGATGCAGCTTTTCGAACGTGGTCGAAAGCTCTTCGGGTTCGACGCGCGTCTCGCCGGCTACGGTCATGAAATTGGCGTCTCCCGCCCAGCGCGGCAGCACGTGTAGGTGCAAATGTCCAGTGATCCCCGCTCCCGCCGCACGACCCAGATTGACTCCCAAATTGTATCCCTCGGGCCGATAGACGCGGGCCAGCGTGCCCTGGACTCGCTGCGCCAGGCGCATCATTTCCGCGAGCGTCTCCGCCTCTGCGGCGAGAAGATCGGCAACGTGCGCGTACGGCACCACCATCACGTGACCGCTGGTATAGGGATAGCGATTCAGGATAATGAAGTTTCTTTCGCCGCGAAAAACGACCAGGGTGCGGGCGTCGTCGTTGGCGGCCAGCGCGTCGCAGAAAATACAGCGATCATCTTTCGAAGCATTGGCGATATACCGATAACGCCACGGCGTCCAAAGATAATCCATCCCGCCTAGACCTGCGCGCCGGCGGACGCGGAGCCCTCCGCTTGGGGGTTGTTCACGTAGTCCTTGAGTTCCTTACTGGGTTTGAAGAAGGGAATTTTTTTCGCCGGCACTTCCACTTTGGCGCCGGTTTTTGGATTGCGACCGGTGCGTCCGCGGCGCTCCCGCGTGCGAAAGCTGCCGAAGCCGCGAATCTCGATTTTGTCGTCCTTCTGCAAAGCCTCGATGATGCTCTCGAAAATCGTCTCGACCACCGCCTCCGCTTCCTTTCGCGACAGCTCCGCCACGCGCTCGACTTCGCCGACGAGATCGGCCTTAGTCATTGTCTGGTTTGGACTTCCCTGCGCTCCCGCGACCTCTGCCATCGGTGGAGAGCCTCCTCTCGCAACAGGTTGTCTTCAGGGCCGTTTGCGCGCCGGGGCGGGACGCCGCACAAGCCGTGCCTATCATCAATCGAACATCCGCTAAATGCAAACCTAAAAGAATCAAGCGCCCACGCCCCTGCCGGCGCTATCGGGCGCGCGGCTCAGAGGGCCTGGCGCTTCGCCAGTATCGCGTCGCCGATCGTGGCGTTCGGAGAAGAGCGCGACGACCGAAACGACTCCATTTCCTGTCGCTCAGCATGCTTCTGCGCGGCGCGGTAGCTCAGGCTGATTTTGCGCTG
This sequence comes from Acidobacteriota bacterium, assembly GCA_028876695.1. Classification (GTDB taxonomy): domain Bacteria; phylum Acidobacteriota; class Terriglobia; order Acidiferrales; family UBA7541; genus Palsa-295. The sequence continues at coordinate 11,158 of JAGWRH010000321.1, forward strand.
CTCGGGTTCGATCTTCAGAATTTTGAAATCGTACTCCTGCCCCGCCGAGAGCACTGAGCTAACCCGCTGTTCACGGGATAGCTTGGCCTTATCGCGATCGCCCTTCGCGCGGCGCTCCTCGATCTCGGAAATATGGCAAAGGCCCTCGATACCTTCGGAGAGTTCGACGAACGCGCCGAATTCCGCGGTGCGCGCCACCTTGCCGCGAATCACCTCGTCGGGCTTGTGCTCGGTGAACCACTTGGCCCAGATATCGTTCACCTGTTTCATGCCCAGGGAGAGGCGGCGGTTTTGCGTGTCGAGCTTCAGCACACGGGCTTCGACCGTTTCGCCCTTCTTCACCTTTTCGCTGGGATGCTTCACCCGCTCGCTCCAGCTCATGTCGCTGATATGGATCAGCCCCTCGATGCCTTCCTCGATTTCGACGAAAGCGCCGAAATCGGCGAGATTGCGAACGCGCCCGTTGACCAGCGTTCCGACGGGATATTTTTCAGCAACTGCTTCCCACGGATCCGGGAGCGTTTGTTTCAGGCCAAGCGAAATGCGGCGCTGATCCGGTTTCATTTCCAGCACGACCACTTCGACTTCATCCCCGACCTTGACGATCTTTGACGGATGTTTGGCGTGCTTCGACCAGGTCATTTCGCTCACGTGCACGAGGCCTTCAATGCCCGGCTCGATCTGCACAAACGCCCCGTAGTCGGTAACGCCCACCACTTTCCCTGTGGCGCGGGTACCCACGCCGAATCGCTCCGGCACCGTAGCCCACGGATCGGGGAGCAGCTGCTTGCGGCCGAGCGATATGCGCTGCTTTTCCTTGTCGAACTTCAACACCTGCACCTGAATGTCTTCGCCGGGCTGCACCACCTTGGAAGGATGCGGCACGCGGCCCCACACCAGATCGCTCACGTGCAGCAATCCGTCCATCCCGCCCAGATCGACGAAGATCCCGTAATCGGTGATGTTCTTCACGCGCCCGGTGACCACGGATCCTTCCACCAGCGTGGCAGCCAAAGCGTCGCGCTTGACCTTTACCTCGTCTTCCAGGATGGCTCGCCGGCTGACCACTACGTTGCCGCGCTTGCGGTTGAGCTTCAGAACGCGAACTTCAATTTCGCGGTCCTTCCAGGCTTCCAGGTCGTGCACCGGTTTAAGTTCGATCTGCGAAGCGGGCAGGAATGCGCGGACGCCCACATCGACCACTAATCCGCCCTTGATTCGCTCGGCGACCTTGCCGGTGAGATTGGTGTGATCGCGAGACGCTTTTTCGATCCGCTCCCAGGAGCGCCGGCGATGCGCGCGAGTATGCGACAGCAGAACGTAGCCGTCCCTCTGCTCGTGCAGGCGCTCGACTTCAATCGTCTGCCCGGGGCCAAACTGGATCGGAGCGCCGGAATCGAGAAATTCCTGGGCTGGGACGAGCCCTTCGAATTTTCCGCCGACGTCAACCACCACGCCCGCGTCTGTGACGGCCAAAACGTGGCCATCAAAGATTTCTCCTTCCGCAACGGCTTCAGCAGCGGGAAATTGATCGAGCATGCGGTCCATCGACTCGGCTTCGGTCGCATCGGCTCGCGCTTCGGTGGAAGGCTCGGCGGGCGCCGATTCGGATTGCGCCTTCGCGCTTTCCGCAACCGCTTGTTCGCGAACACTTTCTTCCGAGGAGACAGAAACGGTTTCGCTTTCGGTCGCAGTCATGGAGTTCTGGATTCCTGTGGTAGCGGGTTCACGATCGCGTGCCACTGCGGTCGCGGCGCCCGCTCCGCTTTGTAGGCTGACTGCGTTACCCGCTACCGCGGAGGGCTGTTCGGCGGCGGGCTCGGGGGAAGATACTTGCGGGTTCCGGTTTTCTTCGGGTGACATGGAAGAACGGCCTCCGTACGGGTGCTTGCCCTGCTTGCCGAGGTTGTCACCTCGGTTACTCCATCCTGCTCGGGGGATGAAGCAATGAAGGGGTCGCAGCGTCCAATTAGGCGCTGCACCGAGGAAAATGATACGCGCCGGGTTCGCGGGTTGTCAACCAACCGCCGCAGAATAGCGCAGAGCTTAGTGTGAGCACACGACGCGTTACGCGCGCCTGTGCAAGCGGAACAGTGTGGTAGAGTTGCGTGCCGATGCGCATTTTCGTCCTGGGGGCGGGCGGCACCGGCTCGCTCCTCGCACAATTGCTGGCCCGCCAGGGGCATTCCGTATGGTGCGGCGACCGCGACGTGGAACGGGCGCGACACTTCCTGGGCCGGAAGAGCGATATCGAGGTCGTCGAGGCCAACGCGCGGAACATTTGGTCGATCGTGCGGGCCGGCCGCGGCGCCAACCTGATCGTCAACGCCTCTCCCGCCGTTTACAACCAGATCATTTTGCGCGCGGCGCTGCGCCTGCGAGCGCATTACCTGGACTTGAATTCCCACCTGACCGAAAATCCATTTCGGCCGGAACAATTGCGGTTTCATAGCCGTTTTGTGGCGAAAAAGCGGGTGGCCTTGATCTGCGCGGGCGTGGCGCCCGGATTGACGAACCTGTTGGCGCAGCGCAGCTCGGAATTACTGGACATTGTGGAGTCGGTGCACATCCGGCTGTTCGAGAGCACGGAAAGCCAGGATCCGATTTCCACGTGGTCCGCGGACGTCGCCTATGATGAGGCCATCTCCCGGCCGCGGGTGTATCGCGACCGCCGCTTCCATCTCGCCAGGCGATTCGACGAGCGGGAGCGTTTCCGATTTCCGCCGCCCATCGGAGAGGTGCCTGTTTATCTTGCGGCGCAAGACGAGGTCTGCATGTTGCCTTACGCTCTGCCCGTGCGTGATGTGGACGCCAAAATCGGCGGCAACGACTTCGAACGCATGCGGCGCTGGTACCGGCAGGGGCGATTGAACCGATCGCGCGGCATGCCGCGGAAGCACTTTCCCGAAACGCTCACGCCACGGGCGGTTGCCAAGCTGATCCGCAAAGGAGTGCTCGAAAACGCGCGGTTCGCCGCGGCCGTGCTCGTGCGCGGCGTGAAGGGCGACCAGCATCTGCTGATTCGCTGGGACGCGAGCTTTCCCACGCTCTACCAGATCCGGCAGCGCGGCCTGCTCTCAACGCCGATCCCTTACGCGACGGCGCATCTCGCAGCCATTTTCGTGAAGCACTTTCCGCGCCAGCTGGCGGGCGTGATTGGCCCGGCGATGCTTCCGCTCGCTGTGCGCCGCGCGGTGCTGGCGGACGTGCGTTCGCGCCAATTCCGCGTGTCGATGAAAGTCTCGCGGCTGAAGCAGATCGAAGAAGAATTTTAACCTCGATACCGGCGCGGGATCGTCCACGATTGTTTGACCGGCTGCGTTCGCCACAGCTATAATTTTGTTTCCGGCTCGGGCGCTCGATCGCGCCTACGGAAGATGGCGGCGGGTACGTACCCTCCCGGCTGCATTTCCCCGCGGGGAAACTCCATGAAAGAATTCAGGAGCACGGAATGATCAAGGCGACACTTCTGCGTTCGGGGATGATTATCAAACACGACGGCGATCTGCACATGATTTATAACGTGGACCATCGCACGCCGGGCAACAAGCGCGCGGCTATGCAGACCCGCATGCGCAATCTTCGCAGCGGCGCGATGATCGACTACCGTTTCCGCGCCGAGGATTTCATCGACAAAGTGACGGTGGATGAAGTGGAGTTCGAGTATCTCTACAACGACGGTGAAGGCTTCCACTTCATGAACAGCGAAAACTACGAGCAGATTGCGCTGCGAGAAGACGTGGTCGGCGATGCCAAGGATTATCTGATCCCCAACATGCCGGTGAAGATCGAGTATTACGATGCGAAGCCGATCGGCGTGCTGCTGCCGGATACCGTCGATTTGACGGTGGTGGAAACCGAGCCGAGCATTCAGAAAGCGACGGCCAGCGCGGTGATGAAGCCGGCGAAATTGGAAACGGGTCTGGTGGTCAATGTGCCGCCATTCGTCGGCGAAGGCGACAAGATCAAGGTCGATACCTCCGAGGGTCGCTACATTCAGCGCGTCCAATAAGGCCGGCGCGTGCGGTAACGCGCGCGATTCATTCGCCACGCAATCGGGGCGCGGCAGGCGGCGCCCCGATCATCCCATCGGTTACGATCCCGCGGCATTTCTACTGCGCGGCGGATTTTTTTGCGCCGAAGACGCGCGCGAAGATCGCGTCCACGGCGCGAAGCTGGCGGCGCAGGTCGAATGTGTGCGCGAGCGCCTTGTCGTCGAGGAATTTGCGCACGTTGGGGTCGGCGGCGATGCGGTCTTCGAAGCTCGATTCCGATTCCCACGCGGCCATGGCGTGCGCCTGCACCCACTTGTAGGCGTCCTCACGCGGCGCGCCGTGCTCGACCAGGTCCTGTAGCAACTGTCCCGAAAAAACCAAGCCTTGCGTGGCATTGAGGTTGCGCAGCATGCGCTGCGGGAAGACTTTCATGTTTTCCACGATCCACGCGGTGCGATTCAGCATGTAATCCACAAGAATCGTGGAGTCCGGCAGAATCACACGCTCGACGGAGCTGTGCGAAATATCGCGCTCGTGCCACAGCGCCACGTTTTCCGCGGCCGCTAGGGAATTGGCGCGCACAATGCGGGCAAGGCCGCAAATCTGCTCGCTGGAAACGGGATTGCGTTTGTGCGGCATGGCGGAGCTGCCGCGCTGTTCGCCGCCGAAAGGCTCCTCCACTTCGCGCACTTCGGTGCGCTGCAGGTGGCGGATTTCGAGCGCCACGCGTTCGAGCGAAGCGGCGATGATGGCAAGCGCGCTCACGTATTGCGCGTGGCGGTCGCGCTCGAGAACTTGCGAAGTGATTGGCGCGGCGGAAAGCCCGAGCTTCGCGCAGATTTTCTGTTCGACGTCTGGGCCGAGGTGCGTGCAGGTGCCTACGGCACCGGAAATTTTCCCGACGGCCATGGCGTAAGCGGCGGTGGCGAAGCGTTCGTAATCGCGATGATTTTCGGCGTACCAGTTGGCGATTTTCAGGCCAAAGGTGATCGGCTCGGCGTGAATGCCGTGGGTGCGCCCAATTTCCGGCGTGTCCTTGAATTCCCAGGCGCGCCTCTCGAGGATCTGCCCGAAATGCGCCAGGCCTTTCTCGATCAGGCGCGAGGCATCGCGGATCAGCAGCGCCTGCGCCGTGTCGACCACATCGTTGGACGTGAGCCCATAGTGCAGCCAGCGAGCCGCTTCGGGATCGCCGACCGTCTCCTGCACAGCGATGGTGAAGGCGATCACGTCGTGGCGGACTTTGGCTTCGATCTCGTTGATGCGCGCCACGTCGATGCGGGCACGTTCGCGCAATTTCGCGGCGGCCGCGCGGGGCACGATCCCGGCTTCGGCCAGAGTTTCGGCGGCAGCAAGCTCGACATCGAGCCACTTCTGAAATTTGTTTTCTTCGCTCCAGACGCGGCCGATCTCCGGACGCGTATAACGTGCGATCACGTTCGGCTCCTGTGCATGGCGGTTTTAGAGTATGGGGATTCCGCCTCCATCATACCTGAGGTTCTAGGGGCTAGAACCGAGGCCCGGTCCATATGCGCGCACGCGGCTTTGCTTGGTTCCGGGTAGCGAGGAGCGCGATTGTTTGTTTTCAGCAACTTGCGCGCGATTCTACTCGATTGGCAGTTCCGGGCAAGCACCCCAGAAAGCAAAGCTTCTTGGGGGCCCCGGTTTGACTCTTGCTCAGCGCCCCTCGCCGAGGCCCCGGCATACAAAGCGTTTTGCGGACGCTCGAACTTAGATTCGGCCGCGGCGGACCCGACCACGTGCGGATGCGTTGCGGATTCCGTGGGGGCCGGTGTGGGCGGTGCTAGGGATTGGGTTTTCGCTGGTGCTGCTGGCGCAGATCGATGGACGCAAGGCGCTGCTGATGCTCGTCACCGCGGGAATCGCGGCGGCGAATTGGTGGTGGGCGAAGCGGCGCTGGGCGCGAGCTCTCGCCACCGCGGTTTCGCTTCCGGCAGGCCGCGGTACACGTGGCTAATCGAACCGGCATCGGCTGCGGAGCCGATTTGGAGGACGCGGTTTCCCGCCAACGCGCGAGTCCACTACGGAAATAACTAAAGCTCGAAAGGGCCGAGGGGAGATCGCTGCGAAGCGACGTGAAGCGAGCCGCGGAAGGCGAAATCGACGGCGCGCGCGGCGAGAGCCTGTTCGGCGGAAAGGCGCGCGATTTCCGGATGGTTATTCTGCTCGGAAAGATGCGCGAGGACCAGGTGGCGCGGGCGCGCGTCGAACATCTCGGAATCGGACAGGAAATCGCTGACGACGTTGTTCGAGAGATGCCCAGTGCGACTCATGACGCGCTGTTTGATGTGCCACGGATACGGGCCGACCTTGAGCATTTCAATATCGTGGTTCGATTCGAGCATCAGGAAATCGGCTTCGCGGAGATGCTGCTTCACATGCTCGGGTAGATAGCCGAGATCGGTGGTGATGGCGAGTTTCGTTCCATTGGCGCGAAAGGCGAAGCCAACGGGATCGGCGGCGTCATGCGGTATGCGGAAGGCGTTGATTTCCACATCGCCGATTTCGAAGCGCTCGCCGGCGCGCACGTATTCGATGCGCTCGAAGGTGGCTTTCCTGCCGGGATTCTCGGGGTCCTCGGCGTACATCTTCACGATTTCGCGGTGCGTGGGTTCGGTGAGATACGCCGGGCAATTCCAGTGACGCGCAAGCTGCGCGACGGCATGGGAATGATCGGAGTGCTCGTGGGTAACGAGGATGGCGTCAACGCCATCAGGAAACGCGCGGCCGAGCGCGGCGAAGCGGCGGGTGAGCTCTTTTTTGCCGATACCGGCGTCGATGAGGAGAGTGGTACGGCCGGTTTCGAGCAACGTCGAGTTGCCCGCGCTGCCCGACGCCAAAATGGAAATGCGGATGGAGATGCCGCTGCCCTCGCCGGATTTGACTTCGGCGAAGATGATGGCAAAGAGGGCGGGCGGCGTCAAAGGAAAAACGCCTCGGTTGAGGAAAACGGAACGAAGGAGGGATACAATCAGCCGCCAAGGAGCGCCCCATGACGACATTTTCCGAGTACATGGCGCAGTACGATCATGAACATGCGAATCCGTGGAATAAAGTTCTGCATGGCGTCGGCATTCCGGTGATCATTGCCGGGATCATCGTGTTCGCACTGACGTTCTGGCGAACGGGTGCCGCGCTGTTCGTTGGCGGATGGGCGCTGCTGTTTCTCGGTCATCGAATCGAGGGCAACAAGCCGGCATTTTTTCAGGGCGTGATTTACTTCCTGGTGGGTCCGGTGTGGATCGCGAAAGAAGTGAAAGATGCATTGCTGGGCAGGCGCGCCGCTTCGCAATCCGGTGGCGAGGGCCGGGAAAGATGAAAAGCACCACTTCGAGGTGACTCATGCGATTTTTCCACTCCATCGCGCGATGCGCGCTGAGAACCCCAGTCCTGATGCTGCTGGCTGCGCTGGCGACGGCGATTCCGGCGGCCGCGCAAGACCCGTGCTCGTGGTCGCGCGATGTGCGGCTGGTGAACGGCAAAATTCACACGTTCGACGCGAACGATCGCGTGGTCAACGAAGTGACGATTCAGGAAGGGCGCATCGCGTACGTCGGCCCCGCCGCGGGGCGCAAGCTCGATCCATGCACGAAAACGATCGATCTGCATGGGCGCGTGGTGGTGCCTGGCCTGATCGACAACCACAATCATTTTGTGCTGTTCAGCCACCGGCCGGGATACGACGTGATGGTCGAAACCGCGACGAGCATTCCCGAAGCGATGGCGATGCTCAAGCAGCGGGCGCAAACGGTGCCCTCGGGCGCCTGGGTAACGGCGATTGGCGACTGGACGCCGCGCCTCTTCAAGGAAAACCGCCTGCCGGCGCTTGCGGAACTCGATCAGGCGGTGCCCGATCACCCGGTTCTCTTTGCGACGTTCGGTCCCGCGGTGACGAACAGCTTGGGGAAAAAGTTTTTCGAGAGCAAAGGAATCACGGTCGGCGCCACCGGCGCGTTGGCTGGACCGGCGGCGAATGCGGCGCTCGGGGAACTGCGCAAAATCCAGACGCCTGAAGACGCCATTCGCAGCGCGGAGTATGCGCAGTCGTACGTGCTGCGGTACGGGCTGACGACCAGCGTTGATATGGGAGTTTTCGCCGATCCGGGCAGCCCCGGCTTGCAGGACGACTTCACCTTTCCGGGAATCGCCAGCGGCAATCCCTGGAGCGTGTACAACCAGATTCTGGCACTCGATCATCGGCAGAAGCTCGACGAGCGCGTGCGGCTGTTCATGATTTCGATGGATCAAAGCGCAGCGCTGCCGATATTGACCGAGCGTCTGCTGAACGTCTTCCCTGATTTTGGCGACAACATGCTGCGCGTTTCCGGGATCGGCGAGTTTGCCAGCCCGTGGTTTTCAAATTTCGCCGGGGGACAGCATCCCGCAAATTATGAAGCGGCGCTCCAGATGGTCGCCAAGCACGGCTGGACGTACCAGCAGCACACGTTGTCGCTGGCGGAGGTGCAGTTCACCGCGCAGACCTACGAGAAGGTAAACGCGGTCACGCCAATCGCCGATTTGCACTGGTCGATCGCGCACGTGCCGTCAATCGATCCGCGGACGATCGAGGCCATGAAGTCGATCGGCGTGGGCATGGCGCTGCACGGCTGGAAATATTTGCAGGGCGGGCAGGGCACGCCAGCGGGACAGCCGGCGGGTCCGCCGTATAAGACGCTACTCGAGAGCGGCATTCACGTCGGCGCCGGCTCGGACGCGGGCGACATCTCCATTCTCGATCCGTGGTACGAGATCTATTACATGGTGACCGGCAAGGATTGCACCGGCGCGCTGATCAATCCCGGCGAGCAGGTCACCCGCCGGCAGGCGCTGCGCATGTACACGGCGGATAACGGCTGGTTCTTTCACCAGGAGAACGAGCTGGGATCGATCGAAACGGGCAAGCTCGGGGACCTGATTGTCCTTAGCGGCGACTATTTCGATCCGCAGAAAGTCTCAGACGAGGGAATCAAGCAGATCCACTCGCTGCTCACCGTGGTCGGCGGCCGCGTCGTTTACAACGACCTTCACTGATCCTTTTAGGTCGGGTTACGAAAACTTTAAAAAGCTAACTGATCGCGGGTGAGGGCGAAGCCGTTGAGATTGCCGACAACGGAAGCGGCGACGCGTTCGGATTGGAAGAAATCGCGCGCCACTTCCTGCACCGCGTCCGCGGAGACGGCTTCCAGCTTGCTGATCAGCTCGTCCGGCGTGAACTGGCGGTCGAAGTAGAGGTGATTGCGGGCTAGGCTGGACATGCGCTGCCCAGAACTTTCGAGCGCGAGCAGCGTGGCGCCTTTCAGATGGTCCTTGGCGCGGCGGATTTCGGAAGCGTCCAGGGGCTCGCCCTTGAGCCGTCGGAATTCATCGAGCACGGAGCGCACGACCTGCGCGGCCGTGTCAATGGAAGTGCCGGCGTAAACCGAGAGCACGCCTGCATCGCGATAGGAACTCACTTCGCTAAAGATGGCGTAGGCGAGGCCCTGGCGCTCGCGGATATTCTGAAACAGGCGCGACGACATGCCGCCGCCGAGAATGTTGTTCAGCACGGACGCGGCAAAGCGGCGGTCGTCGGTAGCGGGCAGCGCGGGAACGCCGAGGCAGATATGCACCTGCTCGAGTTCGCGCTTGGTGCGCAGCGTGATATGCGGCGCGGCAGCCGGCGCGATATCGGGAATCGCGTTGCGCGATGGCTGCATGTGCGCGAATCGCGCGGCAACCAGATCGACAAGCTTCGAGTGCGATAGGTTCCCGGCAGCGGTGATCACCAGGCGATTGGGCGCGTACTGGTTGCGGAACCAATCCTGCAACGAATCGCGCGTGAATGCCGATACCGTTTCGGGCGTGCCCAGAATCGGCTTGCCGAGCGCGTGCGGACTCCAGAAATGCTCCGCAAACAACTCGTGGACCAGGTCCTCGGGGTTGTCCTGGGTCATGCGAATTTCCTCGAGCACCACGGACTGCTCGCGGCGGATATCCTCGCTCGCGAAATTCGGCTCCAGGACCAGATCGGCGAGGATGTCGAAGACGCGCGGAAGATGTTCGTCCAGCACGCGCGCGTTGAAACAAACCATCTCCTTGGAGGTAAAGGCGTCGAGCATTCCGCCGATGGAATCGACTTCGCGGGCGATTTCCTCGGCAGTGCGGCGCGCTGTGCCTTTGAACACCATGTGTTCGACGAAATGCGAAATGCCGTTCAGTTCCGCCGGCTCCTGGCGCGAGCCGGAGCGTAACCATATGCCTACGGAAACCGAGTGGACGTAATCCATCGACTCAGTGAGCACCACCAAGCCGTTCGGCAAAACTTCTTTCTGCGGCGCGTTTATTTTTCTTGCCATGACTATCACCATTCTCGCACGGAGGCGCGGCAAAGTCATTTCAGGTAAGGTGCGCGATTTCTTGGAGCGGTTCGGGCGCGCCGCGGGCAGGAGGGCGTGATGCTAAGATAAAGGAAAGCTGAACCGGGGTACAGGCCGAAAATCATACACTCGCGCAAGATTCTTGCCTGAAGTGTTCACCTGCTGATAGTTTAGGCTCCAGATTTGTCGCGAGGTGCCGCATGGCTAGTCCGGACGTCGAGGTCTACCCGACCGTTCCCGCTCAGCGCGTGGACAAAAACGGCATTAATGTCCGCGAGGACGTGCTTTATTCGGACGCAAAGGGACGCGAAAAGGCCAGGCTGCGCCGCCTAGCAGATGAGGTGCTGGAGGATTTTAACGACCTATTGCGCCGCGTACTCGAGCCTAACGAAGTTGTTTTCGGCGTTGCAACTGCGCAGGCGATGCCGGGCGTGACAGCCCAGTTCTTTGGCGGCGGATGGCATACATACTCTCTGCCGCGATCTGTACTCATTTTTACCGACCGTCGAGTCATCGTCCTTCGAGCGCGCAAACGCATGAGCGGCTGGATCTGGGACCGGGGAATCCGAACGGCACGCTGGGGCGATTTGCAAAGCGTCAAGTCCGGGGGATTTTCCAGCCGAATCCTGACGCTGCAGTTTCGAAATGGACAAAAGCAGGCGTACTGGCGATTCGGCCGGGGCGAATTGAAGAAGGCAGTAAGCTTGATTGACGTGCTTGGCCCTCACGGCTCTGGTGAACTGACGGCTGTCGGTGGGATGGTCTCTCTTTGCCCCGGATGTTTCGCGGTGCTTTCTCCGAGAGTGTATCAATGCTCTGGCTGCGGATTACAGTTCAAGGACGAAGGCAACCTACTTAGGCGAGGTTTACTCGTTCCGGGCGGAGCGACCTTCTATGTCGGCGCAACCGGCCTCGGTGCCATGCGCGCCCTCAGCGAATGTATCCTCGCTGCAGCCTGTGTGCTCATCGTGCTTCCTATCGTGTTTGCCGGCCCAGAACATCGAAACGTTGCCGGCGCCCTGCTGGGCGGTGGCTTCTTTCTTCTCTTGTTGGCCTTTGACAAGACCATCGCAATTGTTTTCTCGCGTCAGCAGGTACGCGACTTCTTGCCCGCCAAAACGAACCGCACGTGACCGCGTGCTATTATGAAATCCAAGATGTCGCCGCTGGAATTCGCGAAGCCCGTAAGTCTGGTTGGTAAATCCGCGGCGGCACTGCGGGAATTCCTTGAGTCGCTCGGAGAGCCCGGCTATCGCGGCGCGCAGATCTACCACGCAATTTATGCCGAGCGGAAGTTCGATTTCGCCGCGATGACGAATCTGCCTGCCGCCCTGCGGGAAAAGCTCGCAAGCGAGGGGACGATTGCGCTGCCGCGGATCGTGCGGCGGCATCTTTCGTCAGACGGCACGGTGCGCTACGTGCTGGCGCTTGAATCGAACGAAATGGCAAACCAGAGCGGCGGACGCGCGCGGCAGACGGCGAATATAGAAACCGTGTTCATGCCGGAAGAAAACCGGCAAACCATCTGCATTTCGACGCAGGCGGGCTGCGCCGTGGATTGCCAATTTTGCCTGACGGCCACGCTGGGGCTGGCGCGCAATTTGACCGCCGGCGAGATCGTCGGCGAAGTACTCGTGGCGCTGGATGACAATCGCGACCGGCTGAAGCCTCAGACCAATATCGTGCTGATGGGCCAGGGCGAGCCGATGCTGAATTACGACGCAGTACTGGCCGCGCTGCGCATTTTGCTCGATCAAAATGGCGTCGGCATCGCTCCGCGGCACGCCGCGCTTTCGACCAGCGGCATTATTCCGGGAATCGAGCGGCTGGGGCAGGAAAAGGTCCGGCCGAACCTGGCGATTTCACTGAACGCGTCGACCGACGAGCAACGCGACCGCATCATGCCGATCAATCGAAAATATCCGCTGGAAAAGCTTCTGGAGGCGTGCCGGAAATATCCTCTGCGGCCTCGCGAATGGCTGCTTTTCGAGTACGTCCTGCTCGGCGGTTTCAACGATTCTCCCGAAGATGCGCGGCGCGTGGTGCGGCTGCTCTCCGGCATTCGCGCCAAGGTGAATCTGATCCCCTGGAATCCCGGGGCGCTGCCGTTCAATCGGCCCGCACCGGAGCGCGTACAGGAATTCCAGAAGATCCTGATGGATAAAGGCGTGCTGGCATTCGTGCGCGAGTCGCGCGGTCAGGACGTGATGGCCGCGTGCGGGCAACTGGCGCTTTCGGAGGCGGCTGCAGCCGCACCGATTCAAGCAGCCGAGCAACGCGCTTGAGCGAAGACCGAGCCCTTCGCGCTATCGAATGCCGATGGCGGCCATCATTCGTCCTGTGGGGCGGCCTGTAGAGCCTTCGCGGCGATAACTGAAAAAAAGATCGGTACGGCAGGCGGTGCAGTAATTCGCCGCGAAAATCCGCGCTTCAGCGACGCCGGCTTCGGCGAGAATCGCGCGGTTTGCGGCAATCAGATCAAGCTTCGCTTGGAGCGGCGGAGGCGCGTGCCCGGGCGGCATCATGGTGAGCCATGGCAGCCAGTTGGGATCGTTTTCGCCGGAAGCAAGCGCATCGAACGGGCCATCGAACCACTCGCGGGCACGCGCAAACTGCGCATGGAATTCGCGCGCCACGTCTTCGCCCACTTCGTAACAACAACGGCCGATACCCGGGCCCAGCGCGGCGATCACATCCTCCGGGCGCGTGCCGAATTCCATCTGCATACGGCCCAGGGTTTTCGCCGCGATGCGGCGCAACGTGCCGCGCCATCCGGCGTGAATCGCGGCGACGGCGCGAAGGCGCGTATCGGCGAGCAGAATGGGGATGCAGTCGGCGGTTTGCGCGGCGAGCAGGAATCCCGGCTCGCGAGAGTAGAGGGCGTCGCCTCGCGGCGGATCTTCGGAACGCGCAAACAGCGCGTCCACGCGGTGGGGAAGATCGGAGTGAATCTGGCGCAGCGTGACGGGCCGCAGCGTATCTGCGCGAATCGCGCGGAAGAACGTGACGCGATTTTGCGTCACGCGGTCCCGGCGATCCCAATCGGCAAAGCCAAGGTTCAGGACGCGTTCCGGCGCGTCCTTCGCGACGCGCGCTTTCCCGGATGGCTCGCGGCGAACCGCTCGATCGAGCTCGCTCACGCCGCCTGCGCGCGTGCTGAATCCGTGGACCAGCCAGTCGAGTTTCGCGAGCGGCGCGGCTTCTAGGATTCGCAACGAACCCGCGCGGCGAAGGTTCCATCCGTTTTTGGCAACGCGCTGTGCTGAGCCGCTCCGCTTTCGTACGCGAGCCGCGATTTTTCGTGCGCTGCTCTTCGGACCAGTCATATCGTGAACATGATGACATTGTTCGCGAGCGGAGTCGAAGCGAGATCGCCGTGGTCGCGGCGCAACTCGGAATGGCAATTCCGGCGGAATCGTCGGGTATAATCGCGCG
>JAGWRH010000322.1 GCA_028876695.1 Acidobacteriota bacterium
ATCGTGCTGAATCTCGCGAACGTCAGCTATATCGACAGCGCGGGTCTTGGCACCCTCGTGGCCACATTTCATAGCGCGCGATCTCAAGGCGCCACGTTAAAGCTCGCAAACCTGGGGCAGAAGTTCAAGGAAGTGCTGCAGGTCACGAAACTGATGACCGTCTTCGACACGTACGAAAACGAAGCGGCGGCGGTTCAAAGCTTCGGCAAGTAATTCGCTGCACGATTCAGGAAACGCAGGGAAGGGAAATTGCCGGTCGCGGCCGATCGGCAACTTCCTTTGCCTTTTTACCCTGTGAAGGGTTGTTGATCGGGCAGACCCGTCTCTACGACTTTTGCGCTGTGGCCGCCTCGGCGGCGGGCGCGTCCACCCGTCCCTCCACCTGGTAGATCGTTACACCGCTGAGGAGCTTCGGGTAGAAATCCGTCGATTTCTGGGGCAGGACCTCGCCGCCCAGCGCGATTTCAGCGACCTGCTCGATGCGCACGGAATTAAGGAGAAATGCCACCTGCGCTTTTCCTGCATCGACGCTGGATATCGCGGCGTCGAGTTCGCGCTCATATGCGACATTTCTTTCCGATGCGACCGCGTCTGCACTGATTCCCAAACCCTTCTCCAGAATTAGGCGATGCAGCAGGACCACGTCCAGCCCACGCTGCGCCGCGGTTTCGTCCGGCAGGAGCAGTTCGAGATCGGCGTCCCGCCGAAGTGCGAATAAGTAAAAAGCTTGCGAACCCTGTGCTGCACTCGGGTACACGCCGATCGCGCGGCGGCCGAGGCGATGGCGGGTCAGGTCTCTCACGAATTCGTCGTATGCGGCTGGCCGGGTAGAGTCGTTTTCGAACGGGTATGCGTACCAGTCGAAATACGGCCGTAAATCTTGGCGGAAACGTTCGAAGTCGAAACCAGCTACATTCGAAACCAGGCGATGCGTGGGCAGAATTACCAGCCCGGCCGAGTGCAAATTCACGAATGTAGCCATGGCAAATTCGGAGGCAGCCAACGGATCGATCTTTCCGGCCGCTTTCCGAAAATCATCGCGGACGTTGAGCGCGGTCTCATACCGATGATGCCCATCGGCGATTATGATTTTCTGCGATGCCATTGCCGCGCGAACGCGTTCAACGAAAGCGGCGTCAGAGACCGGCCACATGCGATGAATTACCCTGTATTCGTCCGTCATTTCCAGCGGCGTCCGGAGGCGGCATTCTTTTTCGAGCCAATGATCGATTTGAAATGAGGCATCGTCGTAAAGCAGGAACAACTGACCTGTCTGCGCGCGCAGTTGGCGAAGCAGTTCGATGCGATCAGCCTTGGGGGCGGAGAGCGTGCGCTCGTGTCGAAATACGACGCCATCGGCGTAGTCCTGCAACTGAACCAGAGCAATGAAACCCATTCGCACGCGGCGGGTGTCGGAGCCGGGAACGAGAAATTCTTGTGAATAGATATAAATCGAAGGTTCCGAATCTCGAATTAGGATCTTCTCCGCGATCCATTCGCGAAACTTCTGGGCGGCGCGCGTGTACACGCTGTCGTTCGCCGAATCAGTTGGCGATACACGACCTTTCTCGATCGCGATCAGGTTATATGGGCTTGCCGCGTAATAGCGCTCCTGCATCGTAGGCGTGATTTTGTCGTAAGGCTGCGTCAAGACCTCCCGCAGCGCTACACGGTTGGGGTCGAATCGAAACGCGCGAAAGGGATGAATGTTTGCCATCAGGGCCTCGCAAGCAGCAGCACATGCACAAGCCAAATATTTTACCAGCGGATGAGGCAGCACCGGAAGCGCTCTGCGTAGCGCCACTTATACTTATCGATCGACGCACAATCATCGTTGGGCAACTGAGCGCGTTCTATTAAATAAACCTTTAGTAGGCCCCATTGGCGGTATTTCGCGAATAGCGATTCGGAAAAACGCCTAGGTCGAAACCCGGGCAATGCTGGATTGGCGCGTGGGGCAGAAGGCGAGATCGTTCCGGGTCTGGGCGACTGTCGTCGGATCGCGAGTTATGGGGGGAAGATGGCGGAAAGACGAACCCCACACCCGATGCTTACCTTCGACCTGCCTCGGGTTCCTGCAAACGGAATCGCTACCGGGGCTTCTTTCAAGAAATCCGCAGGCTGGAACGCGGCAAAAGCCTTCCAGATCACCGCCAAAAGTTCGGCGCAGGGCGCAGAAAGGCGACGCCAATGTGTGCTTTCCCGCGCGAACGCCGTCCCACGTGGACCACGCGACATTCCTGCTCAGCCTGGTTCATCGTGTTGGTGAGGAACAGACGCTGCCCGCGCGAAACGGACGATTCGAGCGCAATCAGGCACCCGTTCAGATTGGCATCGATCATAAGAGCCTCTTCATGGAACGGCTGCTTATCCGCGTCCGAGCCGTAAACGAGCAATAGCACTTGACGTGAATTCCGGAATTCTTCGCGGCGGTCGCCATCTGGAAGCGCCGTTCCTTCGAAACGGCCGTCGGCGCCCGTACGCTGGCGCTCAGCCTGTTTAAGTGCTTCCCAGATTCGGCTCAAATATCGTCTCCTCCAACCTCCGACCGGAAGGCGATCCAATACTACAAAAGACTAATCCGCCAGGGGCAGTTCGGACGATCCGGTTTCTCCAGATGGTAAATAGCTCCGCGCCGCGATGCCAAGCGCTGCGCATCGGAAACGTGCATGAACTCTGCAGCGACTGATGACACCAAATGGCACAGGCCCTAAAATGAACTGTTCATGTACAGGTGCGATTGAATGACGGATCGTCACGATCAGGCACGGAATGGGCGCAACGGCAAATTTGCCGCCGTGCGTGTGGTGATGTTCGATCTCGATGGGACGCTCATCGATTCGCGTCGAGATCTCGTCCTTTCAGTGAATGCCACGTTGCGTTACATGGGCCGGCCCGAGTTGCCTCACGAAACCATCTACAAGCTGGTGGGCAGCGGTGCGGCGGTCCTGGTGCAGCGCGCGCTTGGCCACGGCGCCACCGAAGATGAATCGCAACGCGGTCTCGAGTACTTCCTTCGCTATTACCGCGAACATATGCTGGACAACACGGTTGCATATCCGGGCGTGAGCGAAGGTCTGACAATGTTGAAGGACCGCTCGTTGGCGGTGCTAACGAACAAGCCCGTGAAATTCAGCCAGGCAATTCTCGAAGGACTCGGCCTGGCGCAATATTTTCGCGTGGTGTACGGCGGAAACAGCTTTGCCAGCAAGAAACCTGATCCGGAGGGCGCGCGCGTAATTCTACGCGATTTTCAAGCTTCGCCGGCGGAAGCGATGCTGGTGGGCGACTCGGCTGTCGATGTGCGCACGGCGCGGAATGCCGGCACGTGGTCCTGCGGCGTGCGCTACGGCTTGGGTCCGGAGGGCTTCCGCGCGCATCCACCGGACCTCCTGCTCGATAGCTTGACTGAATTGCGTGCGCATCTTGACGCAACGCTTGAGTGATTCGCTCGCCAGGAATGCTCGCCGCCTTCGGTTATGTGGAAGTACATCGCTCGAAATTGAGGTAACCTGTGGCCCGCGTGCAATCCCGCGCGAAACGTGAGTCCAGATCGGACGCTCACGTATCCGATGAAAGGCCCTGTTCATGAAACTCCGCTGGAAAATCGTCATCCTGTTACTAATCGTCGCGGCGGGCGCGGTGGCGGCGTGGCAGGTGGAAATTAATAAAATTCCGTCGAATGTAGCTTACGTGACCGAGGAAGATGATGGGATCGCCATCATCGATCTGACGACTATGGAAGTGGTGAAGCGGGTACATCCCGCGAATGTCGCGCCGCGTGGACTCGGTCTGACATTCGACGGCAAATTTCTCCTCACCGCGAACAAGGATACCTCCGACGCCACGGTATTTAGCACCCGCGGCGCGCGTATGGCTCTCGTTAAGCGCATACATGTAGGCGATAATCCCGAATTCGTGAAATCGAATCCGAGCGGCACCGCCATGTTCACTTCCTATGAGCCGGGGTCCACCGGCGGACCTCCCACGCCCGGAGCCGTCGAACAGGAGGAGCAAGGGCCACCGTCGCAAATCGTCTCGTTCAGCACGAGCGACTGGAAGCTCATTAAAGACTTTCAGGCAGGCTTATCCACCGAAGGCCTGGAATTTTCAGCCGACGGATCGAGGCTCATCGTTGCCAACGAAGACCAAAACTCGCTGGGAATTTACGACGTGTCCTCCGGCAAACTGGCCGAACAGATCGATCTTTCGAAGATTGGCCGGCGCCCGCGCGGTGTGAAGCGATCGCCTCTCGGCACCGGCTATGCCGTCACTATGGAAGGCTCCGGCACGCTGGTGATGTTGGACCCGAATTTCAAAGTGGTACGCTGGATCCAAACGGAAGCGAAGCCCTACGGCGTCGCCTTTGACCGAAGCGGGAAGCGCATCTTCGTGTCCGCCGCGGGCGCGCAAAAACTGCAAGTATTCGACGCAGATTCGCTAAAAGTCCTGGGAGAGGCGCCCGTCGGGAAGCGTTGCTGGCACTTCACGTTCACGCCGGATGACTCCCAGTTGTTGATGGCCTGCGGGCGCTCCAACAACGTGTACGTAATTAATGCGTCCACCTACAAAACGGCCAAAATTCTCGGGGGCTTTAACACACCGTGGGGCATATTGACGTACCCTCGTTCCTACGGCAGTCTTGGTTTGCCGTAACACGGCGGAAGCTTGGGCTCTAAATGAAAATCCTATGCGAGAGCTAAGCGCAAACCTTTCGCGGCTCATTGACGGCGCTGAGCCCATCC
>JAGWRH010000323.1 GCA_028876695.1 Acidobacteriota bacterium
AGATGCTCGGGCGCGGGGTGGTCGTGCCCATCCGGGCCCGCCCACACAGCAGGCGCGAAGAAGAGCAGAACAAGCAGTGGTTGGGATAAGCGTGTTTTTGCAGCGAATCCGCGCATGTGCCTCGATCCCGCCAGAAGTGCGCTACATGTTCGCCATCAGCGCTAGATTTGGGATGGGATTTTAGTCTTAAGAGCCGTCAAAATCATCTACTGGGTGAGGCCAGCGGCGGCCGGAGGCGCTAGGGCGCGCGGGCGGCTCGTTCCTGTCCCGGCAAGACGCGCACTTGGCGGCGTTTGGTGAGGAAGGCAATTCCCCATCGCACCAGGACAAAAAAGCGGTTCGCGAAGCCGATCAAAAAATAGATGTGCACGGCGGCCCAAATGAGCCATGCCGAGAATCCCGCAAAGCGCAAAAATCGCAGATCGGCAAGAGCGTAGGTGCGGCCGACGATGGCGAGATCGCCCTTATCCCAATACCAGAAGGGCGCAGGTGGAGGTTCTCCCGTCACACGACGGCGGATCACCCGCGCCACGTACTGGCCCTCCTGGATGGCGGGTTGCGCGACACCGGGCAGTACCATCGGCTGCTTCGATTTGACGCCGATCAAATTTCGGGATTCGGCAACTACGTGAGCCGTATCGCCGACGGCGAAAATTTCGGTATGACCGGGCACCGAGAGATCGGAGTTGACGATGATTTTCCCAGATTTGTCCATCGGCGCGCCCAGCCATCGGCCCACCGGAGACGCCAACACGCCCGCGCCCCACAGCACCGTTCCGGCGCGGACGCGTACCCCGTTGGCGACGACGCCGTCCGCATCCACCGCCGTCACGCGCGTGTTGGTGTACACCTTCACGCCCAGACTTTCGAGATGCCGCTGCGCTTTCGCCGAAAGGACTTCGGGAAATGTGGGCAGCACGCGCGGCGCGGCTTCATATAGCAAGATTTTCGCGGATCGCGTGTCGATATGCCGAAAATCACGTGATAGAGCCATCCTGGACATTTCCGCCAGCGTGCCGGCCATTTCCACGCCAACCGTTCCGGCGCCTACGAGCACAAATGTGAGGAACTGTTGAACCGTTTCGACGGCGGCGCGGTCCAGGGCCGCCATTTCCTCCGCGCGCTCGAAGGCGGACAAGATTTTGCCGCGAATCAGATCGGCATCGTCGAGCGATTCCAGCCCGAGCGCCACATGCCGCCATTCGTCGTGCCCGAAATAGTTGTATTGGATACCAGTGGCGAGGATCAGGAAGTCGTATGACATCTGATGCTGCGTCAGATGGACGAGCCGTCTTTCAGCGTCGATGCCGGTGACTTCATCCTGGAGCACGTCAACATTGCACTGGCGGCTAAGAATCGAGCGCAGCGGCCCGGCGATCTCGTCGGCCGACAGAAGGCCCGTGGCCACCTGATACAACATGGGACGGAAGAGATGGTAGTTGCGCTTGTCGATCAGAGTGACGCGGACGGGAGCCTTGGCCAGAGCTCGCGCGGCAAAGAGTCCGCCGAAACCGCCGCCCACGACCACAACGCGAGGAGTTGAGACGCCCACGGAAGCCTCCCTACCAGCGGTTCACTTCGAGTATAACGGGCCGGAGACAGATTTGTTTGCCGCCTTCAGGGCCGCAACAGCGACCCATGATCTGAGTTACGCCACTCAATCGCGACCGGTTCGGGTTGTTCCGCTTTGGGAGGCAGCGTACAATCGGGAGCCCGACGTTTCGAAAATTCTGAGGCCTTGCACGGGGTTTTGAAGAAATGCAGATCCTATATTCACTCTGCTATTGGATTGGGAACAGCCCGATGGGGAAGGTTGTGCACGACTCTGCGTGGATGTTTCCGGTGATCGAAACGATCCACCTTTTCGGCATTGTCGTCCTGGTGGGCGCTGCGTCCGTTTTGGACCTGCGGTTGATGGGCGTGGCCTTTAAAGATTTTACCGTGTCGGCGCTGGCAGACCGTTTTCTGCCGTGGATCTGGGCGGGCTTCGCGGTGCAAGTGGTGACGGGCTTCCTGCTGTTCGCGTCGGAAGCGACGAAGATGTATGGCAGCGGGGTCTTTCGCGTGAAGATGCTGCTGATTCTGGCGGCGGGAATCAATGCGCTCGTGTTTCACTTCATTGGGTACCGAAGCGTCGGGACGTGGGAGCGAGATCCCGTCGCGCCTCTTTCGGCCCGGCTGGCAGGAGTGCTTTCGATATTGCTGTGGTTCGGGATCGTTGGCGCAGGGCGCTGGATCGCCTATAGCTGATCAGGTGAGCGAGGAGAGGGCGCAACACATGTTGAACGGGCAAGGCAGCCGAGCGTGACTCCAGCTTATTCATTTTTTCACTGGCTCACGCAAACGTATATCGGCAGGGAGATGCAAGGGAATGCGTATCTGTTCCCGACGGTGGAAGCGCTTCACATCATGGGCAGCGTGGCGCTGGTTGGAGCTACGTCAATCATAAGTCTGCGTCTCGCCGGGCTTTTCTTAACGGAGGTGCCGATATCGAAAGTGGCCAAACAGTTTCTGCCATGGGCGTGGCTTGGATTTGGGTTTCAAGTGGTGACGGGCATTCTTTTGTTTATGTCAGAGGCCACGCTGGCGTACGACAACGCGATCTTCCAAGTGAAGATGGCGCTGATCGTTTTCGGAGGCATCGTTGCGCTTGTTTTTCAGCAGACCGTGTATCGCCGAGTGAAGAGTTGGGACGTCACCAATCCACCCTTCTCGGCCAAGTTCGCGGGTTACACGCTTATCGTGGTATGGTTTGCGGTGATCGCTGCCGGGCGATGGCTGAATAGTTCAGTGGCGAATGCGCCGTTGCCACCGCCGCCCTGACGCTGTACTCCCGCAACGCGGTCTTACGTCTCGCGGCGAAAAGCACAAATGCTATTCCGCCAAGCTATCTCTGGCCGGCGGGCACAAAGTTGTTGAGTATTTCGCCGCTTTCCTTCTTCGCGCTCGCGAGCGTTCCGCCTTTCTTCGCGGAGTCCTTGAACGGGAAATAAGTGACGGTAATTTGGTCGCCGGGCTTCAGGGACTCTTTCGTCCAACCGCGGCGTCCCAAATAATTGGGGCTCATGCCTTCGAAGGCGTACAGAGTGATGCCGCCTTTGCCATCGGGCACGTCGAGCCAGAGCCAAGTGTGGGGATTGGTCCACTGGAAAGCCCGCACCTTGCCGACGATGGTGTCGTGCCGCGTCATATCGTAATCGGCAAATCCGTGATGCGCGACCGCCGTACCCGCCGATACCGCGAGTGCTGCCAACAAGACTGCGAAGAATGCCACCTGCTTCAAGTTCGCCTTCACGAGCTTCATTGAGAGTCTCCGAGTATTCAGAATCTGGCGGTCCTATTTAGAATCCGGTTCCGGCGGCGGGGGAGGCGTGATATCCACGCCAGCCTGGCCGTTGTCGCTCACCGA